>JAJBTL010000159.1 GCA_020860865.1 Planctomycetota bacterium
AGGACCCGGGCGCGGAATCAGGGCGAAGACCAGGGCGCGGTCCGCCCGGCCGGCACCGGCCAGGCCGGCGGCCGGATGCAGGTCAGCGCCGTCGCCCGGACCGAAAACCGGTCGCTCCGTCCCGGCGCCGATGTCGCCAGGATAAATGCCCAGGCAAACGCCACCGCTCGGCAGCGCTCCAGCCAGGCCAAGCCGCAGGCGACGGCCAAGCCGGGCGAGGTGCTGGCCACGGTGAAGAAGGGCGAGGGCGTCGCCCAGGTCGTCTACCGCGTGCTTGGCACCTGGAATCCCGAGGTCGTCGCCTGGGTCATCCGGGAAAACAAGATCAAGTCCGACCGGCGCGGCAACCCGATAATCCAGCCGAACCAGCAGCTTCGCCTGCCGAACGAAGGCAATATCGGCCAGGCCGCCAGTGCCAAACGCCGCTAACGGCTGCCACAAACTACCAACTGTCAGACGTTCCGAATCAACCTGATCAACCGCGGCCGTCCAGCCACAACCGGACGGCCGCGGTTTTTTAATCGAACTGATTCGAATCTCCATTACCGACGAACAGTCACGGACAACCGGGGAAAAATATTTCCGGTTTCATTAATAAGGCCGGGACAGGGTGCGCCGCCGTCCGGCACCGGCAATGGCACGGCGAGGGTGTGGGGCGCGGGGAATGGTGACACAGCGGAATCACGCTGCAACAACGGGCAAACGCGTTTTTCTCTCCTCTTCTGACTACTTGTTGGAGCACTCCGACTTGTTCGGTTGTCGCCCCGGTTTTTAGTTGAATCGATTACTCTCTCGACTCCAGGCGAGTTTGGAATTATAGTTGGGTATTGACAAACGTGGTCCATTCTTCAACAATTTAAAAAGTGAGTACATTGGAGACCGCGTGGCCGGGTAGTCCGGCCGGGATTGTCCGGAGTATCAAGAGAAGAAACATCGAGAAGGCGCACGCATTATGCCTGGCAAAGTGAAAGCGATGATCGAGGAGCTTATCCAATTGCGCACACGGGGCGAGCGCGCCCTTGTCGCGCCTTTGAAAATCAAGCTCATTATGAAAGGCATCGATCCCGATACCTTCGACGACTCGACGCCGGACAACCCGCTGATTATTCAGCGTGTATCCACCATCGCCAAGGAAATGGGATTCGACATCCGCTAGTCGCGTCTCCGCGCCGCGACCGCCTTCCCTATCATTATGTCATCGCCGCCCGCCATGCCGCATGGTTGGCGGTTTTTTTCATTGCCGGCGGGAACCGTCCTCCGTCCGGCGTAACCGAAAAACGCTTGCCAATCTCGGAGACGCACATGCCATACACGCCCATTGTTGGAACGCTTGGCTATATCCTCTCGCCTGACGGAAAACAGGTCCTCATGGTGCACCGTACCGCCCGCGCCCATGACGATCAGTTGGGTAAATACAACGGTCTCGGCGGCAAGATGGACCGGGACGAGGACGTCGCCACCTGCATGATCCGGGAAATCAAGGAGGAAGCCGGCATCGACGTCACCGCCATGTCCCTCCGTGGTACCATCAACTGGACCAACTTCGGGCCAAAAGGCGAGGATTGGCTCGGCTTCATTTTCCTTATCACCGCTTTCTCGGGCGAACCGTGGCCGGAAAGCGCGGAAGGGCCGTTGTCGTGGGTAAATGTGGACAGTCTCCTGGACCTGCCGATGTGGGAAGGGGACAGGCATTTTCTCCCCCTGGTTTTCGACCAGGACCCACGGCCGTTCCATGGCTTTATGCCCTATGAAAAAGACCGTCCCCTCGGGTGGAACTTCGTACGACTCTGAGCAGGGGAGACAGCTTTTTCCTTGCCACACTAAAAGACCCCGGGGCCTGTCGCCTTCCGGGGTCTTTGTTATATGTTGTAATGTAGTGAGTGGTGGGTGCTATTTGCCGAACAGTTCCAACGCCTTCTTCGCCATACGTTCGCCGTAGAGCCGGAATGTCTCGTCGGCATCGGCCAGGGAGTCCTTGAGCGCCACCGGCCCAAGGTGGATGACCGGTTTCCCATAGGCGCCGCCGCCCGAATAGACCAGCATGCCCCTGACCATCAAATGGGCCAGTATCGCCTGAATGCCGATATCGGCGCCGCCGTGGAGATAGTCCTGCGTCGCAAAGGCGCCGCCCAGTTTTCCCGCCAGGGAAAGGCCGTTTCCGTCGTCCAGGAACATTTTGACCGCTCCGGCCATGGTGGCAAGGTAGGTCGGGGTGCCGAAAATGACGCAGGCCGAGTCGTTGATGAAGTCCTTGTCAATTCCGTCCAGGGCGAAGAGGCGGACTTCGACATCGCCGGCGCGGCGCATGCCTTCGGCGATGACCTCGGCCATGCGCCGCGTATTGCCGCTGCGGGAATAAAAGACGATCGACATTTTCATAGCCAGTTCCTTTTCAATGGGGCGGACGTCAGCGCGCCGCCTGGAGACGGGAGAGGACCTCGAGGATGTCCTCGTACATTTGCCTGTCCGCCGAGGTCCGGTCGCTTTCACTCCGCCGCATCCGGAGGAGGTAGGACGGATGGTAGACGACCCGGAGCGGCGTCCCGTTATAGTCGTGCCAGCGTCCCCGCAGTCCCGACGCGCCGGGAGCCAGCCCGAGAAGGGAACGTCCGGCCACGGTCCCGACAGCGACCAGGATTTTCGGGGCGA
>JAJBTL010000333.1 GCA_020860865.1 Planctomycetota bacterium
AGGATACCGGGGTCGAACCGGTGACCTCAAGACTGCCAGCCTTGCGCTCTGCCAACTGAGCTAATCCCCCACGTTGGGTACTTCTAAAATTTGGCAAAAAAACCGCACTGCGCAGGGCGCAAGCGGATGTAACTATAGTACGGATTGACCCGGAACTGTCAAGACGGTTTTACAGTTTTTTTTGACCGCGCCCGACTACGGCCGACACCGGTTCACAAACCCAAAATCCTCGCCTCCACCACGCCTCCCAAGTAATGGTAAATTTGTATTGGAAATTCACATGGCCACGGTATAATCATTCATTCTGTCGGCTTCGGCAATGGCGTCTGTCTAAATAATCGCCGCGCCATCGCCGGGTTACACGAGACAGCGTTCGCCTCGACCGGAACCGTACAATCTGTCATGCGCGGCATCGCCGGCGTTACGCAGTATCACACTTTTCGCGTCCTTCTAAGGTGGCCGGATTATGTTCAGGATTGTCCATCATGTCGGACGGGCTATGCGCTGGCAGGCTCTCCGCCGCCGGATACGGCAGGCCAACCATTCCGAACGGATGCGCCTCATCAGGCAGTTCGGCGGCGAAATACGCAGCATTATGCCGAACGTCCTCCGCAGTCCGGAGGTCGAGCGGGATTATATCAACCGCGCCCTAGAAATCGCCAATTCCCTCGGCGCCATCATCGGCGGCTGGCTCCAGATCGATCCCGGGAACCCGACCTGGCCCGGACGAGACCGGCTTTTTGTCATCCGCCGGGAAGACCTTATCAATGCCTGTTCCGTCCTCGCCGTCATCGGCTGCTTTTCGCCGGACGTGGTGGCGGAGATGGTGGAGAAGGTCGATCTTGAAGGCAGCCGCGCATACATTCCCGGCATCGAATCCCCCGGCGTCCCGACGAACGATGTCCCCAACCTGATGTGGGAATCCGCCGTCGAATCGGCCCGGTCAAAGCGCTCATGGCGGGATAAGATGGAGGAGTTCGGCAGCCTCGACTGGGCCGAACAATCCTGGGTCGATTCGCCCGCCGCCTGGCGCACCTGCGGCATTTTCGACAACGCCGATCCGGTGACGGCCCAATGCCGCGACCTTCTCCTTCGGGACGGCGACAACCCGGCCGGGCTGGTGGCTGTCGTGAAGGCGGGGCGGGAAGAAGCGTTCGATGTCGCCGACGCCTGGGCCGAGGTCGGCTGGGATGTCGACGTTATCCACCGAAGCGACTGTGTCGGCATTTACGAACTCCTGTCGGAAACGGTCTTCGACACGCCCCTGGCCATTATCGTCGGCGTCGGCCAATCCGGTTCGCGGCACTTTTCCCGGTCGGAAATCCGCCGCCGGGAATCGGGACTCCTTGGTGAAATGTCGGACGAACAGTTCAATGAAATCATGGGGGAATCCCTCAAAGGGTAAGGCGACGGGTCTGTCCGTGCCGGCACCGGCGCTGTAGCGCCGCGCGGCCTGTCAGCGAAAAAACTTGTTACTTATCGTCTAATCTATATAATTTTTCCGTTACCATCGGCAACCGGCCTTCGGCCGGCATTACCATAACCATACGGGCCTGTAGCTCAGTCGGTCAGAGCCGGCGGCTCATAACCGCTTGGTCGGGGGTTCGAGTCCCTCCGGGCCCATTCATATCGCGAGCCCTCTCCGACCGGAGAGGGTTTTTTCGTAACGGCAGCGTTGTGGAATAAATCATCCAGTATGCGTCCGTGAAGAGGCGCACCGCCTCGCATCCCCAAAACCGATTCCCACTCGAAGGAGCAGACTATGGCGCTTGTCCTCGTCGTCAATATCGGCAGCACCTCGCTGAAATACCGCCTTCTCCAGATGGACTCCGAAACCACCCTGGCCCGGGGCTATATCGAACGGGTCGGCGAAACCGCGTCGCCGTTCGGCTATGCAGCCGGCGGGAAAAAGGCCGACACCACCATCGACACGTCGGCCGGCTATGGCCCGGCCATCGCCGCCATGCTGTCTGTCCTGACGGCGGCGCCGGACGCGACGCCGGTCCCGGGCGTCCTTGGGCGGGTGGAAGACATCGCCGGTGTCGGGTTCAAGGTCGTCCATGGCGGCTATGACTACCGGGGCGCCTACCGTCTGGACGAAAACGTCCTCGCCAGGATGGAGGAATTTTCCAGCGTCATGCCGGCCCATAATCCGCCGTATATTGCGGCGATTCGCCAGTTCAGGACGCTCCTTCCGACCACACCGCTGGTCGGCGCCTTCGAGACCGCCTTCCACCGGGACATTCCGGAACACGCCGCCGTCTACGGCATTCCGTCGGCTTGGCGGAAAGACCACGGCGTTCGCCGCTACGGTTTTCACGGCGCCTCCCACCGCTACCTGTCGGAACGGGTGGCGGAGTTGTACGGAAAACCGGCGACGGAATTGAAAACAATAACCTGCCACCTGGGCGGAAGTTCGTCCCTGGCGGCGGTAAAAAATGGGATTTCCGTCGATACGTCGATGGGCTTCACCACCCAGTCCGGCGTGCCGATGGCGAAGCGTTCCGCCGATCTCGACCCGTTCCTCATTCCGTACATTATGGAACGGGAAGGAAAGAGCCTGGAGGCGGTCCTTGGGGAAATGGTGAAAAATGGCGGTTTGGCCGGGATTTCCGGGCTATCCGGCGATATGCGGGATCTCCTGGAC
>JAJBTL010000433.1 GCA_020860865.1 Planctomycetota bacterium
GACCTGGAAGGCGCGGAAATACGACTGTTCGACCCGGTTCATCGAACTGGCCGGGGTGGTCAATGTCGCCATGCCCGAGTACGTGGTCGAACGGACGGCGGACGCCTTGAACGAAATGGGGAAATGCCTCAAGGGAAGCCGGGTGCTCCTCCTCGGCATGGCCTATAAAAAGGGCGTCGACGATATTCGGGAAAGCCCGAGTTTGAAATTGATGGAACTGTTCGAAAGCGCCGGGGCGCGGGTGGACTACCACGATCCGTTTGTGCCGAAGCTCCATAAAATGCGCCGGTACGATTTCAGGAAACAGTCGGTGCCGCTGGACGGCAAGGGGCTGGAGAAGTACAGCGCCGTCGTTATCGCGACCGATCACGACGAGGTCGATTACCGGTTGGTCGGGGAACGGGCGAAGCTGGTTGTCGATACCCGGAATGCCATGGCCCGGGTCGGGCGCTGCCGGGCGGTGGTGCGGAAGGCGTGACCGGTGGACGTTGCGTTCGTCGGCGGAGCTTTGTTGTCTCTACACTTGCCGTTGGGTATTCAGCGCTGCAAAACGGACAGCCCTTTCGAGGCTGTCCGTTTATGTCAAGTTGAAGCAGCCAGTTTAATAGTAATGCATATCAGGGTGCTTTGACAAAATATTCATCTTTTGACAGTGAATCAAATTCAACAGAGCCTCTTCTATAGAATTTTAAATCCGTCGCAACATGAACTATGCCGTTGCTGTTTAAGGACCATTTGTTCACAAAGGCTTCATTCTCGAACACATATCCATGCCACAATGGAAAACTCTTCCATTCCTTAATGGTAAATGGGCAACCGTATCGGCCGGAAACTGCATCACGCATGGTTTTCAGGTTATCTTCCAGAGAACGAATAAATTCTTGTCTAATCATTCCCAATCGGAGCAGTTCAGAAAACATCGTTTCCGTAATCCGCAGGATGGTGACTCCGGTAATTTTTTCACGAATTTTCTTTATGTCGAAAATATTCCTTATCCATCGCTGAACCCAGTCCGCATGGTCTACGGAAACAACCAACTCGCCTTCTTCTTTGGATCGGGCGATCATTTTTGTCAATTCGCGCGCAAAATCGGGTTCGCGAATTGTTGACGCATCTGGCCGCATCCACCCATACAGTGGTTGCCGTGGTCGTGCGTTATGCAATGCAATAAGAACCTGGGTATTAATTGATTCCTCGGTCCAGTAAGCGTAGTGATGGTTCCTTTGGACTTTTTTCATGAACTCGGTTGACGATTCATTGTCACGTTTTATATAAACGAGGATTTCCTTGTTAGTTTTTACCGCGTAATCGTACTCGAACTCGGTCCAGGTTTCATTTGATCCTCTACGAGGCGTGCCCGTCCGGTCGCCAAGTATTGGACCACATAGTCACTTTGATCAATATCCTCTATGATATGATCCTCTGCATTGGATCCTCCAGCAGGGAAATTTTCCATTCCAACTGGGATATAACCCGCCTGTGACAGACAATCGTAAAGTTGAGCACGAACTTTATAAAGATCTTTATATGTCGAACTGAGAAAAACCTGCAAGCGCTTTTCCATCGTGACTCCTCCTTCGTTATCATTGATAAGATAATGTCACACGATCAAGATCGCCTGTCGTAGATTATAGTTGTGCCTAGTGGAAAGTATTGGACAGACCACATACAAGAGACACGCAGATGTTCGTGTCTATGTGGCATGCCGTAAATATATTAATGCTTAAAAACGGATGTTTTAATCTTGCTGTCGTGCGTTTATAAATTAGCATAAAACCAGCTTAATTATACTACATGTTTTTTCTATTAGCGTGATGTTTATGCGGGAAACGGGGTTGGGCCAATTCTCTGACGGTCGGCAGGATTCTGATCTGTGGCGTTTTCATACAAGAGTATCGCAGTGCCTTCAATGGTGGTGGGCTCCTCATCTTGTTTACGGCTCACTCTTCTTGATTGTCTTTTGCCTGTTCGATTTTCGCGCCGCGAAAGACCGTGTCGACTATTTCCACGTCGATGGTTCCGGAGCTGACGTCGGCGAGGTCGAGGCGGAGGCGGTCTGTGGCGGCGACCGGGACGAGGGCTTCAAGGAGGACGTCTTTGCCGAAGTCGGCGGTTTCGACCACGCCGCCGGCCTCGGTGACGCGGCGGCGGACTACCTCGTACACGCCGTATTCGCAGGGGATGAGGACCTGGTGCCAGCGGCGCATGCGAGCGAGGCCGGCTGCGTCCAGGGCCAGTTTGGCCGCTCCGGAATAGGTCCGGACCAGGCCGCCCGCCCCTAACAGGACGCCGCCGAAATAGCGGGTGACGACGCAGAGGACGTTCTCCACCGCCTGGGCCTGGAGGACGTGCAGGGTCGGCTGGCCGGACGTGCCGCGCGGTTCGCCGTCGTCCGAGTAGCGCACCGGGCCGCGGCGGATCACATAGGCGTAGACGTTGTGGGCGGCGTCCCAATGTTCCTTTCGGATACGGGCGAGATGGTCCTGCGCTTCGGCTTCCGATTCGACCGGATAGATGCGGGCAATGAACTTGGATTTCTTTTCCACCAGCGTCGCTTCGCCCGGGCCGGCGGGGACGAGGTATTCTTCGTCTGTGTCAGGCATGACGCGTCTCCGTCGGCATCGCCGCCGTGA
>JAJBTL010000428.1 GCA_020860865.1 Planctomycetota bacterium
GGTCGATAGTGGGGTCGGTGAGGGCGCCGGGGGAAAAGCCGTCGCCTTCGTCCTCGACCTTGATGACGATGCGGTTGTTGAACATGGCGTAACTGATATGGACCTGCTTGTCCGGGTCGAAGTTGTTGCCCCATTCCACCGCGTTCCGGCCGACTTCCTCGACAACCATCTTGAGGTCTTCGCAGACCGATTCCGGGAGGTGGGTGGAAAAGAGGGCGTCGGAAAAGCGCTGGAGGCGGCGGAGCTGTTCGAGTTCCGACGAGGCGGTGAGTTCAATCCAGCCTGACACGTGGCTTGACGCCGTGATGGCGTCGGCGTGCGGCGCTTCCCCGGTGTGGAGCCGGTCGAAGGCGGCGGCCTCGACAGCGCCGACGATTTCGTCGTCCTGGGCAGTTTCCGGGATAAAGTCGCTGGCGCCTTTATTGAGGCAATGGAGGACAACCGGTCCGGCCGGATCGCCTCCGTAGATAATGACTTTCGCGGTCGGGGACACCGCGTCCATGAGGGTGTCGAAGCCGCCGGTGTCGTCGCCGATGGCGTCGGAGGCGAGGAGGATAAGGTTGCACTGGGCGTCACTCTTGAGGAGGAGGATGGCGTTGTCGATGCGCGGGAGCGGCACGGCGAGGCAGCCGGCGCGGGCGACCAGATCGCGCAGGCGGTCCCGGCCAGAGTCGTCCTGAACGATGACAAAGGCAACGGGGGTGCTTTCCGCTGACGCGGTTTCCGACATGTATGTTCTCTATGGATTGAGAAGACGAGATATTCACGTAAACATAACGTGCTATACAGTATACCCCATTCGTTCACGGAATGCAACATATGATATGAAAAAAGGAAGGCCCGGGTGAGGGGCCTTCCTTTACTAAATAGCGCATTAGTAGGGTTACATACCGGTCCATGCTGAACCGTCCGTAATCGGCGTCACCAATTTCAGCGCATCATCCATCTTTTTATCTGACCCAATACCTTGAACCCGCGTCTGGCCTTCCTGGTTCGCAAATCCGACGATGCCACCGGTTTGACCCGGAGTTACAGGGACGCCAACGAGAGCAAATCCACTTTCAAAATACGTTACGCCTGCGCCAGCTGCTTCGGTATATCGATAGCCTTGGTACGCAACCGCTGTTGTTATTGCATCATTTCCCTGTAACGGTCCTGCTTTACTAGTGGCTTTACCTCCTGGTACGGCAGCAAAAGAGTCTGCAATCGCCCTACTTAGGAGAAGGAGATTTTGCGTTTTATCACCGGCTCCAGTTCCCCGAACAACCGGAATCCCATACGTGAGATTACGGAAATTGTCGGCATAAACGGTACCAGCAGTTGAATTTGTGTCGAGCGTGCTTTGACCGCCAGTCATCCACGTCACCTGCGCAGTCTTGTACTGCCCGAGCACGGTAATCATATTCGCTTCATTGGCCCGAATCCGGCTCTGCATCAGGTTCGGAACGGCGATTGCCGCGATGATGGCGATGATCGCGATGACGATCATCAGTTCAATCAGTGTAAAGCCTTTTGATTTACGCATGGTGGTTCTCCTTGAAAAAGACCGGCGCGGCAAGGGCCGCTCCTCGAATAATTTGACCTGTGTCAAACTCACACTTTTTTAGATAAGCAATGGCGTTGCCAAAGTGGATTCATATATTTTAAATTGTCTAATACCCTGCTTTATAAGGTTAAATCCTGAAAAGCATACCGAATGACCAGTTGGTTTAACCGTATAATCATTACTATTCGGTGACACGGCACTGACAAATAGTGGCAATATGGACACTGATTGTCACCCGCGTCCGGCGTCACCCTCGCCACTCAGACGGAGAATGACCTCGTGGGCCAGGCGGAGGCCGAACAGGCCGGTAATGGTGGCGAGGCTGCCGAGGACGGTGCGGTCGCGGCCGCGTTTGTACTCGTCCTCGCTCCCCGGCGCTTCCACGTCGGGCGGCAGGACGGCGGCGCGGTTCCGGGGTTCGTCCGAATAGACGCACCACAGATCGCCCGCTTCTACGCCGCGCCGTCGAAGGCGCTTCCGGACCAGCCGGCCAAGGGGACAGCCGCCGGCCTCGAACAACGGGCCGAAACGGATGCGGGACGCGTCTGTCCGCGTCGCCGCGCCGAGGGCGGAATAGACCGGTATCCCGAGACCGGCGGCGGCGGCGATGGTTTCCACCTTCGGGTTCAGGCTGTCGATGGCGTCGACGACAAGGTCGATGTCCCGGAGGAGGTCCGGGAGGGTGTCCGCGTGGGCGAAGACCCGGCGTTCGTCGACGACGATGTCCGGGTTGATGTCGCGGGCCCGGGCGGCGGCGAGGTCGGTTTTTACCTGCCCGACCGTGCTCGACAGGGCGAGAAGCTGGCGGTTCCGGTTGCTGTCCTTGACCGTGTCGAAGTCGACAAGCCGCACCGTTCCGACCCCGGAGCGGACGAGTCCTTCCAGAACATAGCCGCCGACGGCGCCGAGTCCGGCCAGGCAAACCCGGGCCGACCGGAGGCGGGACAGGCCGTCGTCACCGAGGAGAATGCGGGTGCGGGTGAGCCAGGAAGGGGTGGAATTGTTCATGAATGTTTTTAATTTTCTGAAAAACCGTCTTCGCGTTACTGCCGAGGGAGTTCTAAGGCTTTACC
>JAJBTL010000447.1 GCA_020860865.1 Planctomycetota bacterium
GATAAGCGCAGGGCATTTTAATAAATATTTCATAAAGCTGTCATATCGCACGACTTGCTTTTTGTATTTGGGGTATGTATAATAAGCAGGACATTCTGCGCCGCATGCTGGGGCCTCCAAGCCCTCCCCGGCGCCAGAGAAGGAGATTTCCATGAAATTGATTCTGCGGATATGCACTGTGCTTGTCTGCGTATGCATCCTATGTCCGGCCGCCCTGGCGGCGGACCTCGCCGACAGGATCCGGGAGGCGCCGCCGCCCGAGGAAGCGGTGCCGAGCCTGGAGGCGTTCCCGCGCGGCATGATTGTTCCGCATATCGATTTCCACCGGGGCGCGGCCGGCTACGGCCAGTGCTACCGGGTGCTCCGGGCGGCGCCGGCGCCGGATACCGTCGTCGTCGTTGGGACGGCCCATGTGCCGATGCGGGAACGGTTTTGCCTGTGCGAAAAGGATTTCGACACGCCATTGGGGCCGGTCCGGGTCAACCGCGACCTGGCCGGATCCATCCGCCGCGCCCTGGCGCCGGTGGCCGATGTCGACCGGGATGTCCTCGCCCACCGGGGCGAACATTCCATCGAGCTCCAGGCTGTGTGGCTCAGGCATATTTATGGTGAAGCGGTGCGGATTGTTCCAATTTTGGCCGGGAGTATCGGGGAATTTATCGAAGGCGACCGGGAACCCGGGGACGCCGTCCGCGATCCGGCTATCCGGGCCATGGCCGACTGCCTGACCGGATCGGCGGCGACCGGCAACGTCATGATTATGGCGTCGGCGGATCTGTCGCATATCGGTCCCCGCTTCGGCGACCGGCGGGAGATTAGCCATACCTTCCTCGGACAGGTCGAGGTGGCGGACCGGGATTACCTGGAAGCGGTCGCTCTCGGCGCGGTCGACGGACTGGACAGTCTGGCCTCGCATAACGACCTGTACCATGTGTGCGGTTCCGCGAGTATCTTTGTTCTGGGCCTCGCCCTCCCCGGTGCGCAGACGCACCTTCTCGGCTACCACCAGGCAGTGACGCCGGAGATGCGTCAGGCCGTGACCTTCGCCGGAATGGTGTTCGAATAACCTGGCGGATCGCCACGCCACCGCCAGGCGGTGATTGTCCACTGCCGACGCAAACCGGCGAATGCCGTTGCGTTCTTCTTTTCCTTTGGCTATAGTGAGATGCGGTGACCGCAGTAACGACATACACGTCCCGTGTAGTCCGGATAACCATCGAGTACGACGGAAGCGCCTACAACGGCTGGCAGGTTCAGAACAATGCGCCGTCCGTCCAGGCGGCTGTCGAGTCGGCGGTCAACCGGCTGACCGGTGGCACCGGCCGGGTCAGGGCCGCCGGCCGGACCGACGCCGGGGTACATGCCCGGGGCCAGGTGGCGGTGCTGTCCCTTCCGGAAACATTGCCGGTGGAACGGGTTCCGGAAGCGCTTAACTCGCGGCTGCCGGACGACATCGCCGTCGTCGCCGCGTCATCGTGCGAGGCGTCGTTCGACCCGCGTTACGATTGCGTAATGAAACAGTATTCCTACTCCCTGACCTACGGCCCGGTGCGGCCGGCGCTCGGGGACCGGCGGTCATGGCATGTCAAGCGGCCCCTCGACGTGGCGGCCATGGCGGCGGCGGCCGGACTACTGGCCGGTCACCACGACTATACGAGTTTTGCCAACCGGGAGCGGGCCGGCGAGGACAATGTCCGCACTGTCGACCGGAGCGAACTGGTTGTCCTGCCCGCCGATGCGGCCGGGCGCGGCCGGCTGGTCTATTATGTGGAAGGCCGGAGCTTCCTGTACAACCAGGTCAGGGCCATGACCGGCACCCTCTTCGGTATCGGCACCGGCCGTTTCAATCGGGACGACATTCCCCGGATCTTTGCCGCCCGGGACCGGGCGGCGGCGGGAGAAAGCGCTCCGCCATGGGGGTTGTGCCTTGAATGGGTGTTGTATCCGGGAGAATCGCGGCCGGAGGACCGGGGCGGATTGGTCGGCCGGTGACGGCGGTCTTTTACCACAAGACGAATTAACTGAACCAGCACAACGGATGGATCAAACAACGGAGGACGGAACCTGCCGGACAGCGTTTGTCAGAATGGTCATGTTTGGAATCGTGGTTTCGATCTGTCGAATGACTGTAGTTGCCACGTTTTCTCACTGTCCATGCACTGGGCGCGGCGTTTTGCGTAAGCTCTCCTCATGAAAAACCGACCAGGCGAATATCGCCATGACCAGAGCTCACGGAAGCCGCCGGATGGAACATATTCGATGCGGCGCTATTCCGATCCGGATACGGATGAAGACCACTTCACCTACGGTCGGCCATCGCTTCCCTCGTGGATAGCGGCGGCGGCGGTGGCGTTTGCCTTCTTTCTCCTCGGCGGTTTTATAAAAACCTACCAGCAACTGGAAGCCTTAAAGGAAGAATCCCGCCGGGAAATTTCCGAACTCCGGGAATCGATGCGCCGCCTTCAGGCCCAGGGCCAGACCGCCGTCCGGCCAACCGCACCACGCCTGACGCCGCTGCCGCCGGCCGACCGCCGGGACACGCGGCAGTACTACGACTATACCCGTCAACCCTACCAGGAACCGGCCGCATCGCGTCCACCGC
>JAJBTL010000370.1 GCA_020860865.1 Planctomycetota bacterium
GGGTGCGGCCGGGTTCCACGCCGATCATGGTCGCGCTGTCGGCGGGGGTGGCGGTGAAGCCGGAGCGGATGGTCGGGCGGGTCCTGTTGGCCTGATAGACGACGGCGGCGCGGATTTCAGGGACGATGGAACCGCCGTCCCGGCCGAAGCGGATGAGTTTGCCCAGGCGCAGGCCGAGCGGGACGGACAGGCCGTGGTCGTGGCCGGCGTCGAAGCGGTTGGCTGTTTGGGCTTCGGTGCCGGACAGACGTTCCGACCAGGATTCGTTCCGGACATGGGTGTATTCGAGGCCGAGGGAGGGAACGAGGCTGATATTGCCGGGCAGGCTGGCGGCGTAGCCGAGTTCGACGCCGGCGGAAAACAGGTCGGAACCGTATTTCCCCTTTTTGCTGGCGCCGGGCGCGGCCAGGAGATCCACCCGGTAGTCGTTCCAGGCGTGGCCGTAGCCGAGACCGCCCTGGAGGTAGAGGCCGGAACGGTGGGCGTAGACGCCGTAGAGGGCGAGGTTCAGGACGTCAACGTCGTTTTTGTAGCGGAGGTCGCGGACGTCCAGATCGCCGTCCGCGTAGGAGGCGGCGACGCCGATGAGGAGGTCGCCCCGGGTATATTCGTAGCCGAGGGCGAAGCCGCGCGAATCGTAATCGTAGCCGGCGAGGCTGTTCCGGTTTTTCTGATCCGCCCAGGAGCCGAAGCCGGAAGCCCACACCGCGCCGCGTCCGGCGGGGATGGTGCTTCGGCACGACAGCACAGGCGAAGCCGGGCCGGAAACCGAAGCAAGGCCGGAAGCCGACGCGAGGCCGACCCCGGCCGCTTCGGTGAGGAGGTCTGTGAAGGCGCGGTTGTCCAGGAAGGAGCGGACGCGGCTTTGCCAGAGCCGGCGGAAACGGTCGGAATCCACCTGGAGCGGCTGGTTGGCATAGGCCGCATAGGCGCCGTAAAGTTGTTGCAGGCCGGACACGGCGGAGCGGCCGCCGAGGACGAGGTTGTTGTCGAAAGCGTCCTCGAGATCGGTCATGACGGCGGCATCGACGGCGGGATCCACACTCAGGCGATCCAGGAGAAGAGCGCCGTTGACAAGGTTCGGGTTCAATGGGCCGAAGGCGGCCAGGTCGGTCTGCGTCGTGTCGACGAACGTGCGGAAAATATAGAGGCTCATATAGAGGCTCCATGCCGCCGTGGTATCCAGCCGCAGGCGGAAAACTCGTCTGCCGTCCGTGATGGTCGCTTTTCGGTCGACGACGCTGGCGGTGTTCAGGTTTTCCACCAGCAGAATTTCCTGGCCTTCCTGAAACGAGTCCAGGACGTTGGTGACGGTGATAGTGGTGTCGGCGTCGATGGTGATGTCGCCGTTTGCCACTTCCAGCATGCGCGTCCCGTCGACCGCGCCAAAGAGATCGAAGGAGAGGGTCTTTCCCGCACCGGTGAAATCGAGCGGGCCAAGGCCGTCCAGCCGGGAACCGGCAGCCGTGACCGCGAGGGTGTCGGTGATGGTGAGGAACTGGTTGGCGGTGGTCAGCGTGCCGGCCAGTTCGAGGCGCTGCACCGTGCAGGCGGCGGTTTGGCCGAGGGTCAAGGCGCCGGCGCCGCTTTTTACAAGGACGGCGTCGCTGGCGCCGCCGATGGTGTGGGTGAACGTCGCCGCGCCGTCGGCCTGGTGAAATTCCAGTTCGGCGTTATTGACTATATCCGCCCGGAAGGTGTCGGTGTTGCCGATCAGCCGGCCGGCCTCGATGCGCCAGGAGGCGGCACCGGCGTCGGTGCCGGTCAGGGTCCAGGTGGAGGTGCCGTCCTTGATGAAGGTGTCGAAACCGTCGATGGCGTCGGTGTTGCCGGCCGCTGTTTTGAACCGGGTGGTGTCGAAGGACGCGTCGCCGTCGCCGCCGAGGCGGAACGCGGACGAGCCGCCGCCCGTTACGTTGCCGACGAACGCGTAGCCTTGGCGCAGTTCCAGCGTGCCGGCGCTGTCGAATTGGACCGCATTGGCCCTGACGCCGTCGCCGCCGAGGCCGCCCTCGATGGAACCGGCGTTGACGACCACCGCTTTGCCGCTGTCGACACGTATGCCAACGCCGCCGGCGCCGGCAGTTCCGGTCGTGCCGTTGGCGATACCGCCTGTTCCCTCGGTACCGGCCCCGCCGCCCGCGCCGCCGACGATGCGGCCGGCGTTGACGACAGCGATTTCCGATGACGTATCGGCGCCGGTGATGTTGATGCCGTCGCCGCCGGCACCGCCGCTGCCGCCGTCGCCGCCAGTGCCGTTTTGTGAATTACCGCCGCTGCCGCCGTCGCCGCCGTTGCCGCCTGCAATGGTCGCGCTGGCGGCGTTGGTGATGCTGGATTGCCTGTCGGTATGGGTATAGATGTCTATGCCGTGGCCGGCGTCGCCGCCATTATTGCCGCTGCCGCCTTTATACCTGCTTGCTGACGCTGTTGTTGCACCACCGTGACCACCGGCACCACCGGCGCCGCCAGTGATGGTTTTAGTGTTGGTAATGACGGCATTGTTCGCCGCTACGCCGCGCCCGCCGCTGCCGCCGTTGCCGCCATTGGCGCCTCCAGAGTAAACC
>JAJBTL010000380.1 GCA_020860865.1 Planctomycetota bacterium
TGGGTGTTGATGGCGGTGTCGACGCCCCGGCCGAACACGAGGTTCGGCTTCAGGACGACCCGGCTCCCCTTCGGGACAAAGGCGCCGATGCCGCCGAGCGGTTCCAGAGAGCGCCTGACCGCCTGGAGGACGGCGTCCCTGTCGTAGTCGGTATGGTGGAGTGCCGAGACGGCGGGACCGGTCACGGCTTGCCTGCCGCGTCGTCCGTCCCGGTGTATTCGGCGATGAGCTCCGGCACGTCCTTCGAATATTCGATAAGGCTCCAGTAGGTCACCACCACCGTGTAGACGCAGAGCCAGAAGACGAAGGTGTTCAGGAAGTTTTCACTGATGAACGACCCGGCCGGATCGAAGGCCGTCATCCAGTCCCGGGCGAAGACGAGGAGGAAAAAGAGGATGGTCGCCAGGCTTTGGGTGAACATCTTTATTTTCCCGGACATCTTGGCCGGAACCGCATTCCCCTTGAGGGCGGCGTAGCGGCGGAGGATGTGCATGGCGATTTCCCGGTAGAGGACAAGCATCGGCCACCAGAGGCTGACCGCGTCGCCAAAGCGGGGACACGACGCCAGGCCGAACAGGAGCGTCATGAAAAACGTGCTGTCCGCCACCGGGTCCATGATTTTCCCGAAGTTCGTCACCTCGCTCCTGGCCCGCGCCACCATGCCGTCAAACAGGTCGGTCAGGGATGCGACGATGAGGACGATGACGATGGCAAGGGATATTTTCCAGGCCCCGGCGTCTACGGCCGGGTTTTGGAGGGTGCCGATGAGGACAAGGATCACGGGCGCGAAGACAAACCGCGACAGGGTCAGGCAATTGGGCAGATTAAACAGCGGGCGGCGTTTTCGCATAGCGGTACACATCCTTGGACACCCGACGGGTGCGGCGTGGCACGGAAAAAGAAGCGCCGAAACACCGGCGCGTCGCGGCACAAGTCAATAATGAAAGTCGTGTAGACTGCCTCAATACTATCCATTCCCGGCGTCATCGTCAATCCGCCGGCGACCCGGTCGCGTCGACGATATGGCCGGCGACGATTTCCCGTCCGCCCGCCCGCAAACAGTCCAAGACACCGGACAAATCGGCCGCCAACGGCGCCGTTACCCGGATTTCCCGCCGGTCCCGGGGATGGCGGAACACCAGTTCCCCGGCGTGGAGCGCGTACCGGTCCAGCACCCGGACGCCGCCCTGGTCCTCCACTTCCAACCGGTAGCCGCCGCCGTAGCGGGAGTCCGCCGCCAGCGGGTGGCCGAGTGCCGCCATATGGACCCGGAGCTGATGCTGCCGTCCCGTCACCGGATGGAGGCGGACCAGGCTGAACCCCTGGGAAAACCGTTCAAGGACGGAGTATTCCGTCAGCGACTTTTTCCCGAAGGCGTCGTGCCGCACCGCCATGTTGCAGTGATTGCCGCCGGCCGGGTCGGGCCCGAGCGGGAGGTCGATAACGCCCTCGTCGTCCCGGACGACGCCACGGCACAAAGCCATATAGGTCTTCCGTGGCAGCCGCGCCTCGAAGTCCTCCTGGAGGATCCGTTTCGCCCCGGCGTTCTTCGTCGCCAGAATGACCCCGGACGTGTACTGGTCCAGCCGGTTCGCCAGGTTGACGGAATCCCCTTCCGGCAATGCCTCCCGGTAGCGCCAGTACAACGCGTTCAGGAGCGTGTCGTGCCGGTGTTTCCCGACCGGATGAACAACCAGGCCGGACTGCTTGTTGACGACGATGACGTCGTCGTCCTCGTACAGGATGTCCAGGGGAATGTTCCGCCCGGCGTCGGCGCCGTCGTCCGGCTCGGCGCAACGGACCAGCACCCGGTCCCCCGCCAGGACGCGCCAGTTGGCCGGCCGCGCCGTTCCTTCCACCAGCACCCGCCCTTCGGCGATGCGCTGCTGGATGCGGGTCCGGCTCATGGACGGGATGATCGTCTTGATGTAAAGGGCAAGACGAAGGCGGTCGCAACTCGGGTCGACGACATAGTCGAGATCAAACGGTTTCGCCGGATCAATCGCCATGCCCCGACCCCGCCGGTTCGACGCCGTCCAGATAACGCCGCCCGGATTCCGCCGCCTCCCGGTCGAACTTGACATTCCCGAACGCATAAAACAGCCCGCCGACCAACCCCATCAGGATGTTCGTCAAGCGGAACAGAAGCATAATCATCACCCCTTCCTGGGCATAATTCGCCTGCGGCGCCGCCAGGTTGAGGAGTGTCGCCATCGCCAGTTCACCCTGGCCGATGCCGCCGGGCGCGCCCGGGATGGCGTTGATTGTCATTGCGAGTGGGACAATCAGGTAATACCGCACCGCCGGCACTTCGGTGACGCCGAGGGAATCGCCGAACACCTGGCAACAAGCGATGCAGGCCAGGTGCGACAGCACGCCGAAGAGAAGGACAAGCGGCAACGTCGACCCGCGCTTGAAATTGGTCGCTATCATGTCGTGGATGCGTTTCCACCAGCTTTTCTGCTTGAAAATCACCACAGTCGTGTTGATGCGGTGGCGGTTCCGCTTCCGGACGAAATTCAGGTAGACCATGAGGGCGATGCAGAACAGCCAGACAATGGCGATGA
>JAJBTL010000101.1 GCA_020860865.1 Planctomycetota bacterium
CATTTACATTCGGTGTGTCTGTCGCTGGCTTCGTATATTGTGACGACACACTCTAGTATACCGCATCGTTATCCTTACTCAAGTCGATCTTTTGAATTTTTTAAGAAATTTTTAGCGAAGACGAAACAATGCCTTGCGGGACAGCACAAGTTGCGCGGTCCTGTTACCGCCTCGCAGCAGACTTTAGTGTTGACAGACACGGCGGCGGCGGGGATGATGTGGGTACGGAGAAACCGATCACTTGCGCGGATGCGGCTGGGACGGAACAGTCGCCACGGCGGCATGAAGGAGACGTTTTGGCAGCGAACAGCGTTCAGGAAACCCGCGAAAACATCCTCCGAAGCGCCCTCCAGGTGTTTTCGCACAAGGGGTATGTCGGCGCCACCATCAGCGCCATCGCCAATGGCGCCGGCGTGAACAACCTCACTGTGTTCAGGCATTTTCAGGGTAAGGAAAACCTGTTCCGGGAGGTCCTCCTCCATCACCACGACATCCCCCTCGACGCTGCCGCCCTCGACGCGGCGCTAGCCGGCAAGCCGGTCGCCGAAGGCTTGACCATCCTGTCCCGGGTGTTTTTCGAATTGGTGTTCAGGAATATCCACATATTCCGCATTTTCATTATTGAATCGCGGCACTTTCCATGGGTCAGGAAAATGTCCTGGCGCATGCCGCCGGCCCTTCTCGGCTATCTCCGGGACTATCTCGCGTCGGTCATGCCGCCAACACGGGACAGGGAACGGCGGCTCCCGCTCCTCGCCGACATGTTCCTCGCCCACATTACCCGTCTGGCCCTGCAGTTCAACAAGCACGACAGTATCTGGGAATATTCGGAAAACCTGTTGAACGCCTTCAGCCTGAAAATGAAGCCGCAAATTGACTTTTTCGTCTCCACCATGATCCCGGGATCGTCCGGCGGAACCGCCGCCGCCACCCGGAAAAAGGCTGCGGCCAAGCCGACCGCGAAAAAGCCGAAGCGTCACAAGGAGACGGCATAAAAAAGGACGCCGTCGGCGACGACATTCCGACCACCAGGAAGAAAATCCAGGATGCCGCCATCGATCTTTTTGCCCAAAAAGGCTACGCCGGCACCACCACCGCCGCCATCGCCAAGGCCGCCGGCGTCAACGAGGTGACGCTGTTCCGTATCTTCGGCAACAAGAAAACGCTGTTCTACGACGTCTATATGCTGATGACGCCGGAGACGGAAAACGTCGACCTCCACGGATTGACGAACGGTCGGGACATCCGGAAAGACCTCGCCACCTTTTTCAAAAGTTATATGATCCGGTATATCGGCCATATGCCGGTTTACCGGTTGTCATTGCAGTTGCAGGACGAGATTTACGAGCGAGAATTGTATTACGCCTCGTTCGACAAGATTCGCGGGCTTATCGCCCAGTTCGTCGGCTACCTTGTCAACCTCCAGGCCCGGGGCATTATTGTCGCGCAAAATTTCGACGCCCTGGCCGAATTCATGTTTTCCCTCCTTCTCGTCAAGGCGCAGGAATTGTCCCTCGCCGGAGAAGGAAAGGACGGCGAAGTCAACGACATGTCACTGGTCGATGAATTTGCCGCCTCCTATGCCGAGGATCTGGCGAACATCCTCCAGCCCGGCGCGTAGAGTTACGTGAAGGCCTTATAAAAAAGGAACGTCCCATGCTGTACGGAACCATGGACATAACCGACCTGTTCGACCTGCCGTTCCCCCTCCCCGCCGCCCTCACTTTTCTCCGGGATGTGGCGCCGACCATATCCGACGGCCGTCACGACCTGCCGGACGGCATGTATGTCGAGATCAAGCACTATTCACCGGCGTCGGTGGAGGAACGCCCGTTCGAAAGCCATATCCGTTACGCCGACGTTCAGGTTGTCCTGGAAGGCGAGGAACAAATCCATGTCCGACCCTGCAACGATTCACTGCCGGTGAAAGAGGATTGCCTGGCGGAACGGGACATTATTTTCTGCCACGATCCGGAACCGAGCTCGGACCTCCGGGTCTTCCCGATGACGCCCGGGTACTTCCTCCTCCTCCTGCCGAACGATGCCCACAAGGCGGAATGCCTCACCACTGTGACGTCCGGCCGGAAGGCGATTCTGAAAATTCCGCTGGCGGCTGTGGAGAAATAAGGGCGCCGTCCACGTTTTGAACAACCGAAGGTACCTTCCCGTACAACACGCACGCCGGACCGGCCCACGGTCCGGCGCTGTCTTTTCTCCAGGTCGTGCGGTTTGCGTTTTAGCGTTACGGTCTGAACCGACACGACCGCGACTCGCCGCATTTTCCGGACACTCCAGCCGCACTCGATCACATGGTCGCCACGAAACCGGTACACATAGTAATGGGGTTGTTTGGCACACCAGGGAGGCTCCACCCGTCCCGGACCAGAGGGGAACGCACGCAGGAGAGAATTCATCATGTTCAAACCGTTTGAAGAAAAGCCCAGGCCGTACATGGAGACGGTATTCGACTGGGATGAAATGTACGCCACACCCTACGACAAGATGGCTGTCGACCCGTACACCAAGGCCCGCATCATCCTCATGAACGGCATCCATGTCGAAGC
>JAJBTL010000332.1 GCA_020860865.1 Planctomycetota bacterium
GCGCTCGCCAGTTCGTGCGCCAGGGCGGCGGCGCTTTCCATTGTTTCGGCGGCGGCGTCATAGGTATCGGCTACGGTTCGGTCGCGCCGTTCCCGAAGGGCCGCGAGAGCTTCGGCCGCCGCTTCCCGACGATCTTCACGGGCCACCTGACGGACCCGGTCTCCCTGTGTCCGAAGTTCCTGGCGTTGCCGTTCGCTTACAAGCGCGTCAGCGGCGGCTTGGTCGATGGCATGTCCTATCGCCGATGCGTCCCGGAGCAAACCGGCGCTTGAACCACGTTCGGCTGGTTCAGGGGCCGGGACCAGCGCCACGACCAGAAGAAAAAGGACGGGATACAGGACTCTTTTGAAAAGGTATCTTCCACTCAGGCCGGGCAGCCGCGTGACGGCGACGCGGTCGTTGCCCGCCATGATGCGGCCGCCGCCATCGTTATTCAGGTCCAGCCAGGCCCTGAAATAGGCCGCGTCGTACCGGCGGCCAGACAGCCAGACGGCCAGGACGACGACAGCCAGTCCGGCCAGCGCGACGCCGCAGAGAATGAACGCGTCAAGGCGCAGGTAGCGGCGGAGCAGCAGCGCCACCCCGAGGCAGTACAGGAACGCTGGCGCCAAACGGGCCAGCGTATCGAGGAAGGCGGCGCGGTTCAGGGTGGCGTGGGATGCCATGGCTGGCCTCCGGACACGGTGTCACGTGGATGAGTAAAAAAGGATACGTACGCCCGCGCTTCCGGCTTCAACCCATACAAATATCCGGTTCTACGAACTGATCCTTCCGCGCCGCTTGAGTGCGCCACGGAGGATGCGGCCCACCCGGTCCGTTTCCACAAGAAAGGCGTCGTGGCCGTATTGGCTGGGGACGTCGATATAGGTGACGGGTTTTCCGGTTTTGCAGATGGAATGGACCAGTTCCTGGCAGCCTTCCGGCGTGTAGAGCCAGTCCGAGGAAAAACTCGCCACAAGCGTTTCCGACTTGAGGCGGCGGCACGCCTCGACCAGATCGCCCTCGCCCCACCGGGCGGCGGCGTAGTGATCCATCGCCCTGATGATATAGAGGTACGAATTGGCGTCGAACCGTTCGACAAAATTCTTGCCCTGGTAATTCAGGTAACTTTCAACCTCGAACTCCTCGTCAAAACCCCGGCCGGTGACTTCGCCGTCGCGGGCCTGGAGGCGACGGCCGAACTTCGAATCCATGCCCTGTTCCGACAGGTAGGTGATGTGGGCAAGCATCCGCGCCGCGGCCAAACCGTTTGTCGGCGCGTCGTGTTCGTAATAGTTGCCGCCGTGAAAATTCGGGTCGTTGATGATAGTATACCGCGCCACCGCGTTGAAGGCGACGCCCTGGGTCGACAGCCTGGCGCTGGCGGCGAGGATGATGGCCTTCTCGACTCGGTCCGGATAAGCCAACGCCCATTCGAGCGCCTGTTGGCCGCCAAGCGATCCGCCAATGACGGCGAACAGGCGGTCGACGCCGAGCTTGTCCAGGAGGAGTGCCTGCACCCGCACCCAGTCCTCCACCGTGACGACCGGGAAGGACAGGCCGTACGGCTTCCCGGTGGCCGGATTGACGCTGGCGGGACCGGTGGTGCCGTAGCAGGAACCGAGAACGTTCGAGCAGACGACGAAAAACCGGGTGGTGTCGATGGGTTTTCCCGGGCCAATCATCGAATCCCACCAGCCGGGCTTTTTTTCGCGGTAACCGCGCGGCGGCGAAAAGCCGTCCTTCGTCGGAGTGATGCGGCCGGAGACGGTTTTCCGCGTTGCCGTATTGTCCCAGCCGGCGGCGTGGGCGTCGCCGGAGAGGGCGTGGGTGACGAGGATGACGTTGTCGCGGGCCGGTGACATTTCGCCATAGGTCTCGAACTCGACATGGACATCCGTGAGTATGTCACCGCCCTCGAGATGGAGCGGGTCGTCCGGAGAGGCGATGCGGATGCGTTCCGGCGTGACCCAGCCGACAGAGTTGGGGCTGTCCGGGAGTTCGACGGTTCGTTTGGCGCGGCGACTGGGTGACATGCTATTTACCTCCCTGGATCGGCGGGCCGTCACATGTTTTTTCGTGACGGTTTGCGTTTCGGCCAATCGGTTATTTACAGTGCAATAGGTCTACGGCCTGGACGTCGTATCACCAAGTTCCGACGGCTGCCGTCGCCGAAGAACACTTCGGCACGGCGACCGGCGCACCAATGCACGTCCTTTTAAACAAAACAAACCCCGCATGCATCGGCGGGGTTTATCCAAGTCTCGTACATTATATATATTTTGGCTGCCGCCGGGGAATCAAAAATACTTGGCCGCCGCGCCCCGGAGGCAGTTCCTGACATCTCGGGAGGAGGACAGGCTCATAACGCTGTCCGCCACTTTGCGGGCCGATTCCAGTGAGGAGGTCCGGATTATCTTTTTCACCTCCGGAATCTGCGGCGGGCTGACTGAAAAGTTCCGGAGGCCCAAGCCAAGGAGGAACAGGACAAACATCGGGTCGCCGGCCATTTCACCGCACATGCTCACCGGGACATTGCCGGCCTGAGCCGAGTCGATAATGTTCTTGATGGTCCGCAGCACCGACGGGTGTTCCGGACAGTATAGTTGCGCCACCTGCTCGTTGGCCCGGTCCACGGCGAGAAGGTACTGGATAAGGTCGTTGGTGCCGATGGAGAAGAAATCACATATGTCGCAAAAATGGTCCAGCGTCAACGCCACCGACGGCACCTCGACCATGATGCCGATCTGCATGTCCGGATCGTAGGCGACGCCTTCGTCGGACAGCCGTTCCTGGACGCTTTTCACCTGGCGGATGACCTTCTGGACTTCGTCCCGCGAACTGATCATGGGAATGAGCATCTTCACTTCGCCAAACGCCGACGCCCGGCAGATGGCGCGTATTTGGTTCCTGAACAGGTCCGGGTTGGCAAAACAATACCGTATCGCCCGGCAGCCAAGGCCGGGGTTTTTCTCGAGCGTGAAATTCTCGCCGTCCTGCAGGTGGAAGGCCTTGTCATACCCGAGATCGAGGGTGCGTATCGTCACCGGACGGCCGGCGGCGGCCTTGACTACCCGGGCGTAAGAGGAAAAATGCGTTTCCTCGTCCGGTTCGCCCTCGTTTTCGAGATAGATGAATTCCGTCCGGTAGAGGCCGATGCCGTCGGCGGAATTTCTGACAATGGACTCCGTCTCCTGCGGGAATTCGATATTACCCTGCACATGCACGCGGCAGCCGTCCAGGGTGACGGCCGGTCGGCCGGATTCGGAAAGGAGCTCGGCGCCGAAGCGATGGAAGTCGGCGCGCATCTTTTCGTAGGCGGCGCGGGTCGACTCCTGCGGCGAAATAATGAGGAGGCCGCGACTGCCGTCGAGGATGACTTCGGTGCCGGATTGGATGGTGTCTGAAATATTCCCGAGGCCGACGACGGCGGGAATTTCCCGCGCCCGGGCGACGATTGCCGTGTGGCCGGTGGTGCCGCCGATGTCGGTGGCGAAACCGAGGATGTGGTCGCGGTCCATGTCGGCGGTCTGGGACGGCGTCAGATTGTGGGCGATGATGACCACCTCGCGGCCAAGCGAATGGAGTTCCTCGTACTGGCGGCCGAGGATGGCGCGGAGGAGCCGGCGTTCGATATCCTGCATGTCATTGATGCGCGGATTGAGGAACGGCTTTCCCTTGAGTCCACGGACGTATTCGCCGATGGTGCATTGGACAGCGTATTCCGCCGTCATGCGGTTTCGTTGGATGCGCCGGAGCACCTCGGAGTTCAGGGACGGATCGGAAAGAATAAGGATATGGGCGTCGAAAATTGACCCGACGTCCTGGCGGGCATCGGCCTGGACCGAGCTTTTCAACTTGGTGATTTCCGCCTGGGCCTTAGCGACCGCCTGCTGGAACCGATCCACCTCGCCGGGAATGAGATCCTCATCCGAAAGGTACGACGGCGGCAGTTTGGATTCCACCGACCCAAGAACATAGGCGGGACCAATGGCCACGCCCTGGGAGACCGGTATGCCTCTGATGATTGTTTCCATAAGAACCGACAACGCCCCGCCAAAGGATGAGATGTATCTAAATTTCCCGTGAATTCTCGATCAGTTGCCCCGACGCCATACAGGCGCGCGACGACGCGCACCAGCGGTCAAGGCCGTTCGGTAGCCAGCGCCGGCGCCGGCGACCACGTAATTCTATTCCCGGGAACCCCGAAGTCTAGCCAAATTTACGGAAAAAATCGCGTCCGGCGATTATTCATTCCGTCCTCGTACGTTGCTTTATGTCGTAGTGAAGGTAAGATTGGTTGCCGCATGGCCGTTCCGGGTGTAAATATACCGTGATGAGGACGGTAGCTATAATAACTTTTAAAAATTACCACTTGACAAAGACGAATCAGAGCATATACTATACCGGTCGAAGGAGAACGCTCTCGCTTCGACAAGGTATTGTTGAAGACGATTGTCGAAATAAGAGGCAAACATAATCACAACATATCGCGGGGTGGAGCAGTCTGGTAGCTCGTCGGGCTCATAACCCGGAGGCCGCAGGTTCAAATCCTGCCCCCGCTACCAATATTATCAAGGGGTTACGAGAACGCTCTCGTAACCCCTTTTGTTGTTTCTAACCAACCAATTATCCCACGCGCCTTAATAGAACGCACACAAGACACACGGACGGCCAGCGCTCGCCAGTGTGGTAGGTATCCACGTGTTTTAGAAGGAAAAAAGCTTCCTCAACCAGGAAATGCATAACGGCACCCATTGATCCACATTTGGGTGGTTGCCGTGGGGAAAACCGTATGCCGTGGGATCGGCATTCAGGGCCAAACCGTGGGCTCCGGTCTGAAAAATATGGAGTTCGAATGGCACATTGGAGCGGCGACAGGACTGGGCAAAGCAAAGGGTGTTTTCAATCGGCACCAGCGTATCCTCGTAGGTGGCCCATAGAAAGGCGGGAGGGGTATGGTCACCGACATAATTGACGGTCGACACCTCGGCCGGCCAGTCCCGCATCACCTGCCCCCACTCTGTATCGGGGGCCGCCGAAACCGGATCGTCATGTTCGCTCCACGACGGCATCTCGCGGGTGGTCAGTCCGTAACAGGAGACGAGAGCGTTCGGGCGGTTGCTCCCAAACGGAATGCCAAGCCGCTCCGCCAAACCGGGAGTATTCCACTGCGTCGCTATCCAGGTGGCGAGGTGTCCGCCGGCGGAAAAACCGAGCACCGCTATACTCTCTTCCCTTACCCGGAATTCTTCGGCGTGCGCACGTATAAAGGCGAGCGCGCGGGACGCGTCTTCCAGCGGGGCTGGTGAGCAGGAATGTTCATTCAGAGAATAATAAAGAATAAAGACCTGGAATCCGGCATTGAGAAATGGCAATGCTACCGGCTCCGCTTCGCGGTCGGAAAGGAAGCTGTACGCTCCGCCTGGAAATATGACCACCGCTGGACGCTTTTCCGGCTGCCAGACACCATGATCGTCGTAATCCTGGGAAGAATGGTTGTGGACATACGTGGTCAGCCAAACGCGGCCGTCGTCGGTAAGGAGGTGCTTTTCGTGCAACATGGGGAAATCCTTCAGAAAAAAGGGTGAGTGCGGGTAATGCACGCGTACTTTAGGCACACATCCTAAAGCATTTTAAAGAAATTCTGTGAAGTAGGATTTAGATGCGAGCTCGACCGGTAGCTGGGTTTCGCCCGGCAGAAGGGAGATGGCGCAGCTAAATCCGTACTTTCACGAAAATTCTCTAAATGCTTTAGAAATGCCCTTCCGCTTCGCGCTGCTTCAGCTCTTCCACAATAGTGGCGTACTTCTTATCAAGTTTGTAGAACCATAACAAGAGGGCGATAAACAACCACACGGCAATCGGCGCGAAAAGGAACAGTTTGGAGATTGCCCCGGTTGCCACGGTCGACTGTTCCGCCAGCATGCCGTTGTAGCCAGCGGATTGGAGGTAAAATCCGACCGCCGCGCTGGCGAAACCGGCACCGGCCTTGGACCCGAATGAGGCGGCGCTGTTGGTCAACCCTTCCATACGGATGTGGGTCTTCCATTGACCAAATTCTATGGTGTCGGCCAGCATCGAGAAAATGACGCCATATATGGGAGCACTGCCGATACTCTTGATGATGGCGGAGGCGATGGCGAGGTTCAAGTTCTCCGGGTTGACCAGGATGAGCGCGTGACCAAGAGCGACCAGAAGGGCACCCGCCAAAGCGGTGTTCCGGTTGCCAAATTTGGGGACAACGAACGGGAGGATAAAGAGGATGATTATGATCATCGGCAATTTTTCGGAAATCGAAATAACTCCCATATATTCGGCGTTCCCCAGAATGTATTGACAATAATAGGGAAGGTCGACGCCGATAATCGTCTGGTATACGGCGAGGGATGCCCAGGTCAGCATGACGATGGCCCAATACTCATTGCGGAACAGCGCCTTGACCCTGACGATGAGGGGGATGGACGTGTCTTCCTTGACCACCTCCGTAATGTTCACGCGTTCCCGGGTGAAGCGGAAGGTGCAGTAAAGCATGATCATGGCGACCACGGCATAGACCGATGTCACCATAACCCACGCCTGCTGGGTACCGCCGAGCATGCGGACAAAGGGCAGCGTAAGGGCGGTGACTATCATATTCATGATAGGCGAAATGCCCATACGGAGCATGCTGATTTTAGAACGTTCGTTTTGATCCCTGGTCATGAGGGCGAGGAGCGTATTATAGGATATGTTAAGTGCGGTGTAAACGACGGTGTTGACCAGGTTGTAGGTGACGAAAATGTAGATACCTTGGGCTACGGTGCTCATGCCGGGGGGAAGCAGGAACAAAGCCACCGCCGAGAGGCCGAAAGGGAGCGTCATCCACAGCACCCAGCTCCGCGCCTTGCCGTGTTTCGAACGGGTTTTATCCAGGACAAATCCGAACAGCATGTCCGAGACCCCATCAAACACGCGGGAAAGCAAAAGAATCGTGCCGACCAGGCAGACCGAGACGCCCATGACGGTCTTCTAGAAATAGGTGAGGAGAGAAGGGCCGATGGCGAAGACGACATTACAGGCGGCATCGCCGCCGGCGTAGGCGAGCTTCTCGCCAAATCGAATACTTCCGTTGAGAGTGGTTGGGGTTGAATTACTTGACATTGTTTACTCCAGAAAATGGCCGACCCATGCGGCTATCCGGCGATTGACGGTACTTCCCAAAAATACGGGCCGGCAAGAAAAGCTTCCTCGAATAAAGGAGTTCCACTTGCCGAACACCGGGACGCGGCAGTGCGTCTATTCAAGCGCGGCCACGACGCGGTGGTGGATAACTACGGGCACCAGACTGAAGAACAAGATTCCTTTCCGTGTCATTCCTTTCTCCTCATCCAATGGGGTGGCCCAGCCGTGTGGCGAGCCGAAAAGAGCGCGTAGACCCGATCCCGTTTCCGCATCGTGGAACGGGAGACCCGGGGGTTGTTTAGAGATGGAGTCGCTTTAGTATAATTTTTTATCTAATTAGGGTGGATGACGCGATAGAGACGA
The DNA here is from genome assembly GCA_020860865.1 of Planctomycetota bacterium. Lineage (GTDB taxonomy): Bacteria > Planctomycetota > SZUA-567 > SZUA-567 > SZUA-567 > JAJBSZ01. Next base: position 7,507 of record JAJBTL010000332.1, read on the forward strand.
GACGAGGTAGTGCGCAGCATAATGGCCGAAAAAGATAAGTCGTTGCTAAATGTGTGCGCGAATGATATACTTCATATACACGTTCATGGACGAATTGTCAAGTTTAAAGTTTTTACTAATGAGTCGCAAATACGCTCGCAATATAGTTAATTCTGTTTATTATAGCCAATTACGAGTCTCCAAATTATGGACAAAAACTCCTTAAAGTCTCTCAAGCATGGCAATCGCCGCCAGATTCTCGACATGGTGAGGCACGCCCCGCAACCGCTGAGCGCGCTGACAATCGCCAAACAAACCGGGTTAAGCAAGGTAACGGTGCATTCCGTCCTTGCATATCTGGTGGATAAAGGGTTAATCCAGAATTTGGGAAAGGGCGAGGCCGGCGAGGACGGCGGAAAGCGCCCGTCCATATACCGGCTTAATCCGAATTACGGCTATGTTATTTCGATAAAGATTTCCGAAGTGAAATTGATTGTTACCCTTGCCGATCTGGAGGGCCGGATAATCAACAGCGAAACAACCACTTACCCGCGCGAGACAAACCTGGCCGTCATCCTTCGCCATATTAAAAAGTCGCAGCAGACGCTGCTCAGTAAACATGCCACGATTCTCGGCATCTGCGTTGGCGTCGCCGTCGGCTGTAACGGCATCACCGACGCGCGGGAAGGCATAATTAAAACGACGCCCCTCTTCGCCTCCTGGGGCTCCAATGTCCCCATGCGTAAGCGTATTGACGAAACGCTGGCCCTCGGCGTACCTGTCCATATCGAGAACTGGATTCGTTACCTCGCCTATGGCGAAATGCGGCGGCGGTCTTTTCCCGGCGATAGTTTTATGATAATCGGCACCGAGTACGAAGGTATGGGAGCGGGCCTGGTAATAAACGGACACCTCATTTCCGGTGTCAAAGGTCTTTCGGGTGAGGTGGGACATCTTATAGTCGACCCTGATGCGGACCGGCCCTGTGTGTGCGGCGGAATTGGCTGCCTGGCGGTGGCGGTCTCGCCGAAGCACGTGTTGGAACGCGCCATTTCACGCCGGGCCGAATGGGAGGATTCGCTTCTTTTCCAGGGATCCGCAAAAACAATAACCCCCGAAGACCTTTTCGCCGCCGCCAATGCCATGGACGCCTATGCCTGCAGCGTGTTGGACAAGGTGATTCAGCACTTTGCCATGTGTATAAACAACGTCATAATGATCTGCGATCCTGGAACCGTCATCATACAAGGCATCTATGCCCGCGCCGGCGAGTACTTCAAAACTCAACTTGAAGATCGCGTAAATAGCATGGCTCTGTTGCGTATGGACAAGGAAACGGTAATAGAATACAGCGAGCTTGGTGATGAATCAACGCTGGTGGGGGCTGCTCAGTGGGTGGTGGATTCATTTTTCACACTTCCTGAGAGCGAAATGCGATTGTTCACCAACACGGAAGCCGGATGACGACGATATTCTAAAATCGGCACTAATAGCCTTCTTTAATGAAACGCATAAGGGCTTTTCTTTCCATAAAATAGAAAATGGGTTACGAGATAACTCTCGTAACCCCTACAATTGTTTAGAAAATTCTGCCACAACTTCACACCTTCAACTTAACTTCACCGCGTAGCCTTCGCATACATTCTCTCATTAAAGCATTTTGAGAAACTCCGTGAACGTGTGGATAAAGCCCCCGCCATCTCCCTTACGCTAGATTTCGCCCATACCACCGGGCGAAACCCAGCTACCGGTCGAGCTCGCGTCTACATCCAACGTTCGCAGAATTTCTCAAAATGCTTTAGTAAAACCAACAGTCCGCCAATGCAAAACCGACTGCCATTGGCGGACTGGAGGAGGAACTTTTTCACTCGACGTGTTGGGATTGTCTCAGCTTACTCCTTAAAACGACAAGCCCATCGACGCCATCACGTTGTGGCTATGGAAGCCGTTACGGGTGTTGAAGTCGTAGTCGACCCGGAAGTCCACCCGTTCGTTGAAGCGGCCCGACAGGCCGGCGCCGAGGCGCCAGGAATTGCTGCCGGTGTCGATGCCCCGCATGGTGGTGGAACCGGGGGCGTTCGTGAAGCCGGCGGTGACGGAAGTGCGGGACTCATTGGCCATGTACACCCACGACGCGCGGACTTCGGGAGCGATATAGCCGCCGTTACAACCGAACGGGAACAACTTGTTCAGGCGGAAGCCGACGGGAATGCCGACGCTGCTGTCGTGGCCGCCATCGAAGCGGTTCGCGACCAGGGCCGGATTTCCGGAAAGGCGTTCGGTCCAGCCGCTATTCCGAAGATGGGCGTATTCGAGCCCGACCGACGGAACGAGGTTGATATTCTCCGGAAGACGCGCGACGTACCCCAACTCCACATTGGCGGACCACTCGTCGGAACCGTACTTCCCAGTCTTCCTGCCGCCAAGAATCATGTTGGTGGTGTAGTCGTTCCAGGCGTGGCCGTAACCGAGGCTGCCCTGGACGTAGAATCCCGATTCGTGGGCATAGGCGCCGTAGACGGCGAGGTTCATGATGTCCGGCTTGCTTTCGTAGCGGAGATCGCTCACCTTCAGGTCGCCCCGGGAGTAGGCGACGGCGACGCCGAGTTGGAGGCGATTGGCCAGGGTGTATTCGTAGCCGATGGCCGCGCCCTGGGCGTCGAACTTGAAGCCGGCGAAAGCGGCGGACGAGTCCTGCTTGGCCCACGCGCCGAAACCGCTGGCCCAGACGGTGGACCGGCCGACCGGAACGGTGTCACGTGCGCCGTAGCGGATGGACGCGACCGCGCCCTCCGATGCGATGCCCGCGTCGTTCAGATAGGCCTGGCTGGCGCCGGCGAAGACGAGGCCGTTAATGACGCTGCCGGCATTCCGGTTCCCCAGTAATTGACGGAACCGGCTTCCGGAGACGGACTGGGCGGCGGCGTTGTACACGACGGCCGCGCCGAACAACTGCTGGAGCGCCAGCGAGGCGTTACGCCCGCCGAGATTGAAGGAGTCGGTATAGGCCTTGTCCAACGCCTTCATAACATCCTGGTCGAATGACGCCGCGTCCAGATCCGACAGCCAGTCGAGGTAGGTGGTGCCGTTCTGGACATTCGTGTTGACCATGCCGAGCGGGGCGAAGTACTCGTCCGTTTCCTCGCGGTACGAGGCGACACCGAGGAACGTGGCGAGAAGGCTGTAGGTATCGTCCATCTGGACATCGTATTTCATGTGGTTACTCTTGACGATTCCCGCCGCGAATTCGCTGGCGGCATGGAGGTTTTCCGCCAGGACAATCTGTTCGCCCTTTTCCAGCAGGGTCGGCGGCAGAAGGTTCAGGATGGTCGACGAACCGACCTGCAGGGCGCCGCCGCCGTCCACCAGCGCCGGACCGCCGGCGATGCCGTCCGTGAGGTCGAAGGACAGGGTGTTGCCGTCGCCGGTCATGTCGAGGACATTGCCGCCGCCGACAATTGTCGCGCCGCCGGCCAGCGAAATGTTCCTGACCGTGGCCGAACCGCCAAGGCCGGAAATATCGAACGTGGTTCCCGCCTCCATGACGAGATTACCGGAGGAAGCGATGGAGCCTGTTCCCGTGAGCATCAGCGTACCGGCGGCGAGACGGATGTCGCCGGTATGGGTATTGGTTCCGGTAAGGGTGAGGGCGCCTTCCCCGGATTTAACCAGGGTGCCGGCGCCGGAGACGATGCCGGAGATGGTGGCGTTTTCGCCTGTTTCCACCGCAACGGAACTGTCCTCGGACACCGCGACGGTATTGGCGAGATTGAGCGCATCGGCGAGGCCGAGGACGGCGCCGCCAAGGGTGACTTCGCCGTTCCCGAGGGCGTCGGCGCGTTTCAGGTTGACGCGGCCCGCGTTGAGGCTGGCCGAGGTGAAGGCATTGGCGTCGGTCTGGTTGAACGTCACCGTGCCTTCGCCGTTCTTCGTGAACGCTCCCGTCGCGGCCAGGCCAGCGCCTGTAAAGGTGTACTCATTCGCCGCACCGGCCGAATTGTCCACCGTCATCGCCGCCACGGAGACGCCGGCGCCGACGTCCACAGTGCCCGAATCGGCATCGCCGAAGATCGCACTGTCGCCGTTCTTGTAGACGTTCAGGGTCGACCCGCCGGAGAGGTTCCAGTTGTTGGATGTTTCGTTCCAGACGCCGTCGCCCGATGCATTCGTCCAGGTGACGTCCCGGTTGATGTCGACGCCGGAGACGGTCAGGACAAGTTTGCCGAGGTTGGTGTCGTCGTAGGCGGAGCCGCCGTAACGGACATTGGGGCCCAGCACGCCGGAGGCGGTCCCGTTCACCAAGCCGTTGTATTTGCCGGCGAAGTCGAACGTGGTGCCGCCGGTATCGATGATGGTATAGGTGCCCGTTCAGGGCGCCGGTGAATGTCGCGTCGACATCGATAGTGCCGTTGATGGAGAGCGTCGTGGCGGGGCTGAACGTCAGGGCGGTGGCGCCGGCGGCGGCGCCGGTCATGTCCGCCTCAAGGGTGGTGCCGTCGGCGAACGTCGCCGCGCCGCCGGCAATCGTGTTGCCGCCGTTGGCGGCCGAGACCGCGATGGTTGTGCCGGCGGCGGCGTTGAACGCGGTGGTGGCGGTCAGGGTGTTGCCGCCGGTCAAGGTCAATGAACCCGCGTTCAGATTGACCGTCCCTTGCGTCATGTCCTTCTCCAGGGTCAGATCCCCTGCGGCGGTTTTATTGAAAACGCCGGTGCCGGTGACCTCGTTCGCCAGCCTTCCGGCAAATGCCGCATCCACGGTGGCATTGTTGGCCAGGGACCCGGTACCGGCCGCGTTGGCGGCGGACAGTTTTAGCGTGCCGGACGTGACCGCGACGGAACCGGTGTAGTCGTTCGATGATGCGGACAGTTCCAAAGCGCCGGCGCCGGTCTTGTTCAGTGGACCAGAACCGGAGAGGATGCCGGACGCGACAACCGTGCCGGCGTCGACCGCCAGCGTGCCGCCGCCGGCGTCCAGGGCGATGTTGTTGGCCAGGGCCAAACCGTCGGCGAGGCCGAGCTGGGCATTGTTCTTGAACGTCACCGTGCCGGTACCAAGGGCGCCGGCGTTGTTCGCCGCCAGGTTGGTGCGGCCGCCTTCGAGACTGGCGGAGGTGAAGGCGTTGGCCGCGTTCTGGTTGAACGTTACGGTGCCGGTGCCGGTCTTCATGAAGGTTCCGGTCGCGCCGGACAGGCCGATGCCGCTCCCGGTGAAGGTGTAGTCGTTCCCGGACGAGTTGTTGACCGTCATCGCCGCAACTGTCAGGCCGGTGCCGACAGCCACGCTTCCCGCGCCGGCGTCGCCGAAGATGGCGGTGTCGCCGTTCTTGAAGACATGGAGAGCCGATCCGGAGAGGTTCCAGTTGGCTGATATTTCGTTCCACTGGCCGTCGCCGGCGGCGTTGGTCCAGGTGGCGTCGCGGGCGATATCGATGCCGGCGGCGATGAGCAGGAGCTTCCCGATGGTGGCCGTGTCGTAACTGGTGGAGCCGTAGCGGGCGTTCGGGGTGGGAATGCCCGGGGTGCCGCCGTTGACGAGGCCGTTGTATTTCCCGGTGAAGTCAACCGTCGCGCCGCCGGTGGCGATGACGTTGTCGGTGCCGCTGACGGAGCCGGTGTAGGTGGTGTTGATATTGAGTGTGTCGCCGGCGGCGATGACCAGGGCGGTCGAAGGGCCGAGGGTCAAGGCGGTCGAGCCGGCGGCGGCGCCGGTCAGGTCGGCCGTCAGGTTTGCGCCGTCGGCGAAGGTCGCCGTACCCGCTGTCAGCGTGTTACCGCCATTGGCGGCCGAAACCGCGACGGTGGTGCCGGTCGCGGCGTTGAAGGCGGTGGAGGCGGTCACGCTCTTGCCGCCGGCCAGGGCGATTTCACCCGCGTTCAGGTTGACCGTGCGCTGGCTGACGTCATTGGCTATAGTCACTTTTCCGGCGTTGTTCTTGTTCAGGGTGCCGGTGCCGCCGACGGTATTCGCCAGCGTGCCGGCGAAGGCGACGTCCAGGACGGCGTTGTTGGTGATCGCCCCCGTCCCCGCCGCGCTGGCGGTGGAAAGCTTCAGCGTCCCCGCCGTAACGGAGACGGCACCGGAATAGCCGCCCGAGGCTCCGGAAAGCTCGAGCTCTCCCGCCCCGGACTTCACCAGGTTGCCGGTGCCGGACATGGCGCCGGACAGGGTTTGCGCCGTCGTGTTGTTCAGGGCGAGGACGCCGTTATTGGCGATTTTCCCCGCATAGGCGCCGCCGGCCAGGGTGCCCGCGACTTCCAGCGTACCGGCATTGATCGTGGTATCGCCGGTGTACGTGGCGGCGCCGGACAGCGTCACCTTGCCGGTGCCGTCCTTGGCGAAGCCGCCGCTGCCGCCGACCGCGCCGGCCAGGACGAGGTTGTGGGCGCCGGTGTCGACGGTGGTGGTCTTGCCGCCGGCGATGGCGACGTTGTTGGCGACGGTCTGGCCGGTGGCGTCCGCCCGGAGGGTGCCGTTCCCGGTAAAGGAAATTTCGCTGGCGCCAAGCTGGTTGGCGTTGGTGAAGCCGAGAGTGGCGTCATTGACGCTGATGCCGTTCCAGGTGTTGGCACCGTTCCGGAAGCTGACGGACGACCCGCCGGACAAGGCCAGTTTGCCCTCGGGCGAAACAACGGCGCCGCCCATGACCGTGGTGTCGGTGGTGATTCCGCCGGTGCCGGTAAAGATATAGTCGCCGCCGGTCACTTTCATATCGCTCACCTTGACGTCGTTTTCGATAGCGACGCTGCCGGCGTTGGCGGCGGTGAAGGTGACGCTGTCCTTGTCCAGGAAGGTGGAGTAGGTGCCGGACCAGTTGGCGTTGGACGTCGACCAGATGTTATTACCCGCGCCGTTACTCCAGGAGAGCATGACGTTGTCGTCGTTGCCGGCGATGACATTAAGGAGGAGGTCCTTACTGTCGGCATCGGTGGCCAACGCGTACAGGGCGTCGCCGCGGGTCGCGACATAGGCGGAACTGCTGTTCCCGAGGTACAGGGAGCCAAGCGTGCCGACGGCGCCGTTGTTGCTCGTGGCCAGGATGTACGTCTCCCCGACGGCCAGGGAATCGTAATTGGTTATCCGCACTTCTCCGACTCCGAGGGTCCCGACAAGGTCGTTCTTGGCACTGAGGGTCAGGAGCGCATCGGTATCGTTGGCGGCAGTCATGTCGAATTTCAGCTTGCTGCCATCCGAGAGAGTGATGGTGGTCGCCTTGATGGTGTTGCCGCCGGTTGACGAGAGTGTTGCTCCTGCCGCCACGGTGAAGCGGTCGGCACTGTTGGGAGCGCCCGGGAGCAGGGTAAACAACTGTATTTCCGTATCGGTAAGAAGGTGCAGGCTACCGCCGCCAATGTATATGGACGAACTCGACGATTCATACAGATCGTTTTGACCCGAGAGGCGCCATTCGCCGTCGCCGGATTTCTGGATGCGCGTGCGATAGCTTTCTCCCGGCGTACCATCACCGGAGAACGGGTCCTGCATATCCAACATGCCGCCCTCGGCGACGTCAATGTTCAGGACTGCGCCACCATACAGGTGGATGGAGTTCGCGTTGCCCCCGGCCGTGTTGCCGGCGTACGTGGTCGTCTTCCCTTCCGATACCCTGATAGTCGTGACCGTTCCCACCTGTGCGCTGATGGCGCCGCCCTTGTTGGCAGCGATATTATTGCGGAAGTCAACATCGGTAAGAACCAGTGCCGGAGTATAAAAATCTACGCTGCTCCAAGAATTGTAGTTATGGATCGCGCCGCCGGAACCGGCGTTATTTCCTTCGAACGTGCCATTCGTAATGCTCATCGCGCCATTATTGTAGATTGCGCCGCCGGTGCCGTTATTCCGGGCAGTATTGCTAGTAAAAGCGACATCCTCAAGCACCATGCCGCCGTCGTTGTAAATGGCGCCGCCTGTTCCAACCGTACTGCCGGTGCCGGCGGTGTTGTTGGTAAAATCGGCCTTGGTGACCAGCGCCGCGCCATTATTGGAAATGGCGGAGCCGGCTCTCCCATAGGTGCCGCCGCCCCGGTTATTGTCGAAGACGTACCTCGATCCGGCTTCGCCGGTAAGCGCGAGAAAACGCCGCGCTCCCCCTTGCGCAATTGCCAACTGGCTGACGCCGCTTGACCCGATGTCGGAAAAAGTAAGCGTTGCGCCACTCTTCAGATGAAAAGAGCCGGCGCCAATTTCATCGGTATAAAAACCCCTGTCGACGGTTATGGCAGCATAGCCAAGGTCGATATCGGCGCCTTGGGCAATCTGTATTGTTGCCAACGTGCCTTCATTCCTCAACTGGGTGACCTTGTCGACTATCGCCGCCTGGGCGGAGACCATGGCGGCCAGACTATCGGCAGTTCTCAATCGGGCATAGTTGAGAATCGCCGTGTCGAGAATGTGCTCGCCGGCGACGTCCTGGATCAAGGAAGATCCGTTGCTGAATTTCAACTTGTTGAGGGCGCCGAAAACGGCGTTTTCGGAATCCACGTCAACAGTACCGTTGTGGAAATAGACTGTGCCCGAATATCCGGAGTTGTCTCCACGCAACTGGAGCACCGGATTGACAGAGGGATTACCCTCATTATCAGTGTTCTTGCCATAAATATATAAGTTTCCATTGCCCGTAATATTACCGGTCAGCTTGGCTGGATTCGTTCCCGGACTGCCGATATAGAAATAATTGGGCATCGAAACCACCACACCGTCGGTATAGGTGGCACCCGGATCGTCAAACGTATGATAATCTCCGGCGAAGCCACTGCCTGCCAGCAGCGCCATCGCCACAATAGTCGCCAGAGTCGACACCAAGCGGCGCCGTCCCCTTCCCTCTCTGGTTTTCATAGAATCCTCCTCCTCCAAGCGGCTTTATCGAAAGCCAAAACAAACGCACCATAAAGGCAATTATTGGGCGCACTGCATGCAGTGGCATGCCGAAGGAGGAGTGGCGGTGGTTGTGGTGGTGGCATAAAAAAACACCGCCATCCCGGTCGGGGACAGCGGCGTTGAATGGTGATTTAAAGGAATTATGAAAGATTAACGCGGTACAGGTCGATAATTGCCTTTATGTTGCATTAAAGTACCTCTTGATGCGTAAGCAGTTACAATAAACACAGCATACGCGCATAGTGCCGTATCATTTTAGCGTTATACGAGCACGAACATGCCTATCAAGAGCATTCCTAAAAACTACATCACGTAAATTCCAGTTTATGTATGGTTTCGATTAATTGCAAACAAAAATTTCAGAAAAGTTCATAGAGAAAAAACCGGGCGAACCGGTGAGACGAAGAAATCCAAGTGCAACCCCTGTACTTCAAAGAACATCAGCGTCTTCACGCCAGGCGGCTCCGGCGTTCTTCGCTTGTCTCACAACCATGCGTGTTTTTATTGTTACACCGGGGTCAATCAGTCCGAACCTAGTGACTAAACTTTTCTACAATTCTCCTCAAGAAAATCTGTGGAGCGGGAGGAAATACCTGGTATTTTTTCCAGATAATGTTTAGACCCGATTCCACTTTCGGTTCCAATCGCCTGAAACAAAGGTTGCTCGTCGACGTGGTATTTGCCAAACCGTCTATCGCCAACGCCGCGCCTAACCCCTCTTCGACCATGAGAGTCGCGTTATAAATGAGATTGTACGACGCCACAACATCCAACTTTTCGAAATCCGCGCCAAACCAGTCGACCAGGGCATTCGCGGCCGGACCACGCCGGGACGCCCAACGCGAACAGATGAGCGGAGTGCCAAGCAGATCCTTTTTGCGTATGGTCTTCTTCTTGGCGAGGGGATGGTCCTTTCGCAGTAACACGCCCCACGTGTCGGCGGAAGGAACGTCCACGTAATCGTATTTGACGATATCGACCGGCTGAATGAGAATACCGAAATCAAGAAGCCCCTTGTCCACCCGCTCAATCACGTCTTCGGCGTTCCCGCTGTGAAGCTGGAAACAAACCCCAGGATAATCCTTGCGTATGCCATGGAGTATGGCGGCGATTATCCGCATTGCCCGCGTCTCTCCGCCGCCGATATGGATTTCCCCGCTCACCGTGCCTTCGGGAAAGGTGAACTCCGCCTCCGTCCTTTCGACCATGTCAAGAATTTCCTCGGCCCGCTGGCGGAATCGCATCCCCTCGGCGGTCAAGACGACGTTGTGGCTTCGTCGCACAAACAGCTTGGTCCCGAGATGCTCCTCCAGCTCCTTTATCTGGCGGGAAAGGGTCGGCTGGGTCAAATGAAGAAAATTCGCCGCTCCGGTTACACTCCCCTCCCGCGCCACCGCGAGAAAATATCGTAATACCCTGATTTCCATGCGCATCCTCCCTTCCGTCTTTTCCACCAGTGTACAGGCATTTGAAATGCTTGTAAAGCATATCATGGTATTTTTTATAAGTATTTGCTATTTGACGAATTGCTCGTACAGTGACAGAAGCGCCGGGGCTGTCCAGGGAAATGAATTTATCCGAATTATAACGTATGTCGCCGGAAGCGAAGCGGAGGAGCGGGAAGTGGAAAAGGACGCAAAAAAGAAAAGCCTTCGTCGCAATCTGTGCGATGCCGGGTGTGATGCGGCGCTCGCCGATAAATTTATGAAGTTTCATGAAGAAGGCGAAATAGAGGAACAGCTGCGCCTTCTCAAGACCCACCGGGCCGCCTTGCTGAAAACGATTCATGAACATCAGAAAAAAATAGATTGCTTGGATTATCTCGTTTTTTCCCTGACGCAGGCGACGACATGACGGCTGCGCTTTTTACATCTTATATGGTCAAGGAGATATGTATGAGAAAACTGATAACGCATCTGACATGCGCTTTTGCCTGCATCGTAACCGCCATTGCATCGGAAGGATTTGCCATGGACACGGAACCACTATCGCAAAAACAACAAGCCATCGTCCCCATCGCCGCCTGCACCGCCAGCGGCGATATAAAGAAATTGAAACAAGCTTTAGGCGAAGGACTCGACGCCGGTTTGACAATTAACGAAATCAAGGAAATTATTGTCCAGCTGTACGCCTATGCGGGATTCCCCCGTTGCCTGAACGCCCTCGCCGCGTTTTCCGAAACGCTCGAGTCAAGGCAGAAACAAGGAATCGCCGACGCCATCGGTAAGGAGGCCGGCCCGTTCCCCCGCGACGGAAAAACCGCGCTGGAGTTGGGGACGGAAACGCAGACCGCCCTCGTCGGCAATCCGGTTCGCGGCGGCCTGATGGACTTCGCTCCCGCCGCCGACCAGTTCCTCAAATCCCACCTCTTCGGCGACATCTTCGGCCGGGACAACCTGGACTGGCAAAGCCGGGAAATCGCCACCGTCTCCGCCCTCGCCAGCATTCCCGGTGTCGAATCACAACTCCGGAGCCACATCACTATCAGCATGAATATCGGCATCACCCCCGCCCAATTGAAAAAGCTTACAGCGGTTCTCGGCGACAAGGTCGACGCTTCGGTCGGCAAGAACGCCCGCGCCGTGCTCGATTCCATGCTCGGCGCCAACAACAGTGAAATTGCCGACGGCGTCATTTTTCCCCGGGGCGATGAAAACACCACCTACGCCCAGTACTTCATCGGAACCAGTTACCTCACCATGCTGACCACCAGCGGCGTGCCCATCGGCAATGTTACTTTCGAACCCGGCTGCCGGAACAATTGGCACATCCACCACAAGGGCGGCCAGATCCTTCTCGTCACCGGCGGCCGTGGCTGGTACCAGGAAGACGGCAAACCGGCGCAGGAGCTTCATGCCGGCGACGTCGTCAACATTCCGGCCGGAGTGAAACACTGGCACGGCGCAGCCAAGGATTCCTGGTTCGTGCACCTGGCGGTGAGCGTCCCGGCCGAAGGCGCGTCCAACGAGTGGCTGGAGCCGGTTACCGACGCCGAGTATTCCAAACTGAAATAAAAGGTAAAAGCTGTTCCGAATCTCCAATTGAATCGCGAAGCGACGAACACGTGCGCGAAAGGCATTTCTGAAATGAACATTCTCGAGCGCGACCGGTCGGGCGAACCGGTATCGCCCCTGGAGCCGGAATATGCGATCATCCGGGTTATACTGAAGGAAACGAGTCGAATACTCTTCGCTCTCAATTCTTCTTTCCATGACGACGCCGAAATACGCCGGTTGTTTTCTACGCTAACCGGCGTGGAAGTGGACGAGACATTTATTCTCCGGCCGCCCTTTTATGCCGATTTTGGTAGAAACATCAGGGTGGGTAAAAATGTCTTTATCAATCACAACTGCACGTTCATGGATCGCGGCGGCATCACGCTTGAGGACGACGTCCTTATCGCGCCCAAGGTCAACCTGGTCACCCTCAACCACCTTATACATCCGTCGGAGAGGCGCACGACGGTATGCGCGCCCATCACGATCAAACGTAACGCCTGGATCGGCTTGGGCGCGACCATTATGCCCGGCGTCACGATAGGCGAAAACGCCATCGTCGCCGCCTCAGCCCTGGTGACCCGGGACGTGCCGCCGAACACGGTGGTGGCGGGAATTCCGGCTACGGTGACGCGTCATATCGATGATAGCGCCATTACGAAAAGTTTCACTCATTCGAAAGGAGCGGTATGAAAAAGCTACTGTTGGTATTTATTCTTGCTCTGTTTTGTTTCACTCCCATTTCGGCGCAGGCGGCCGAAAACGGGACGGAGAAAGTTCTCATTGTCTATTACTCCCTCTCGGGAAGGACAAAGGCCGTCGCCGACCGGCTCCAGGCGAAAACCGGCGCCGAACTGTACGAAATCCGGACGGTGAAGACCTATTCGAGCACACAACCGGGACTCTACGAGGAGCCGAAACGCGAGTTGAAAGAGAACGATCTGCCGGAACTCGTCAACAGCCCGCCGGACATGTCGGCCTATGATTTGATACTGGTGGGCGCGCCGGTATGGTGGTATACGGTGCCGACGCCCTTGATGAAATTTCTCCAGGACGCGGATTTCGCCGGTAAACGCGTCGCCAGCTTCTGCACCTACAATTCCACCCTCGGCCAATACCATCCGCACTTTGCCCAACAGGCCAAAAACGCGGATGTGAAAGAAGGCATCGCCCTCTCCTACCCGCATCGCATACCCGAGCGCGAATTGGATGAGCGGCTGGACAACTGGCTCCGACTGGTACGGGAACAATAATTTACTTCATTCCGATGGAAAAGCTTTTATGAGGCGAAAAACATATGGCACAGTCCGGCTGGTGGTGGCGATGAGTTTTCTCTTCGCCACCACCACCGCCATTGCTGGCTGGCCGGGTTCCGCCTGGCTCCTCTCCCTCCAGGCCGGACCGCAATGGGTTCGCCTTGCCGCCGGCGTCGGCACGGCCGGCATTGTTCTTACATTTCTAGTATTCGTTGCCACATTTTTCTTCGGCCGGTTTTTCTGTGCGGTACTGTGCCCGCTGGGCACATGCCAGGACATCATTGACCTGGTTCCGCGAAAGCGATTGGCAACCGTGCCAAACCGGCGAATCCTTCGCTACACGATTGCCGTCGCGGCGATCCTGTTATTTGCCGGCGGGTCGGCGATAGTCCTACGCTACCTGGACCCTTTTTCCCGATATGGCGCCATGGTCGGAGCGGCGAAGAATATTCTACAACATGGTAACGGTGCGCACTTTTCTTCCGGAATGCTCTGGACCGCGGCTGTACCGCTTTTTCTTCTTGTCCTGCTGGTCATGTGGAAGAGGAGACTTTATTGTGTCGCGCTGTGTCCGGTCGGAACAGTGATCGGCGCGATTGCGAAATTTAGTTTGTGGCGGATGCGGATAGGGAAGACGTGTGCCGGTTGCGGACGGTGCGGCAGCGTCTGCCCGACAGGCTGTATCGAGAGTGCGACCGGGTCGGTCGATACGGAACGCTGCGTGTTGTGCCTGAAATGTTCTTCCGTCTGCCCGAACGGCAGCATTACCTACGCTCTTGCCGGGAACACGCCATACAGGCAACGTCCCGGCAGCGCGGCGGTGCCGGACATTTCCCGGCGGAAATTTCTCATTGGCGGATCGGCGCTGGTTCTTGGCGCCGTGGCGATTGGCCGTGGTTTTTCACATGTATTCCGGACCGGCGCTCACGCGGCCGAAAGGGTCCGCGATCTCATTTACCCGCCGGGAGCGATTGATTCCGAACGTTTCGCCAGACACTGCACCGGCTGCCAGGTCTGCACCGTCGCCTGTCCCGCCGGCATCATCACGCCGTCGCCGTCCGGCTTCGGTCCGGTTCGGCTCGATTATTCACACAACGGTTGCGCATACGATTGCACGCGCTGCAACGCCGTCTGTCCGTCCGGCGCCTTGCGTCCACTCGACCTTGTGGACAAGCAATGGCTGAAGATTGGCGAGGCAAAAATCGACCTGCCGCAGTGCCGCATCGTCAAAGACGGCATTGCCTGCGGCATGTGCGTCAGAGCCTGTCCAAAAGGAGCCATCTTCATGGTGGAAGGACCGGACGGATTCGCCGTCCCGGAAGTGGCGACGTTTCATTGCATCGGCTGCGGCGTATGCCTGGCGACATGTCCCGTCGCCCCCAAAGCCATAACCGTCACGCCGATTGAACAGCAGCCGGTCGGATTCTGACCGCACCTTTACCTTTCCCGGAGGTTGGCCAGAACTCATTGAGATAATCCAAAACCACTTAAACCGCGATTACACCCCAAAAACACCTCGCAGTACGTCCGTAGCATTTCCATAGTTTGACAAGAGGAAACGCATCATGGCGTTTCCTCTCATACGTTTCTACACTGGACGCGATACATTGGACACGCTGTCCGTCAGCGGTGCGGATCAGGCGGGATGCCTGGCTTTCTTTCCCTATTCATCGTCGCGTTGAATTGATCGTAGAGCGCCTTCATGTCGTCCGGGAGATGCGGCAGCAGGACGAAGACCGGCACGTAGACGGTATCCGGCCCGTCAGGGCGCTCGCCAGACGGTTTGCCGGTCGGATACGCCACATGCGGCCGGATAAAGGCAAAGGGTGCGCCAGCCGGATTTCCCGGCGGCGGTTCGGGTTTTTCGTGCGGCTTCGGTTCGGGCGCGGCGGAATGATCGCGTCGCAGATATTCGACCGTCACGCCGAAGAAATCACTGATCTGGGAAAGGCGCAGTTCATCCGGCGTCCGCATCCCCCGTTCCCACGGCGACCACTGTTGCGGCGTTACGCCGAAATCTTCGGCGCATCGTTTCCCGCCGCCCCGCCCCGGATATTTCTTTATCCGGCATTCACGAATATTCCGCGCAATAGTCTCCCGGAGCGTTTTCGGGATTTTC
>JAJBTL010000391.1 GCA_020860865.1 Planctomycetota bacterium
TCGATGTATTCGACCACGGTCGGCTTGCCGTCCTGAATGCAGGCGACGCCGATACGTTCGTCAGGCGCCGCTTTCTGGAGCACCTTCGAGGACATTTCCGACCCGGCCAGGATGTGGAGGCCGATGAACACCGGATCGCAGATGGTGACGAGGGGATTGTCGACCTGGAAGTAACTGATGTACTCAACGCCGCGCCGGCGCATGTCGTCGAGGGCGCCGGACGATCGGAGGCCGAAGAGGGATCCGCCGTGGCCGTTCGGGTTCATGGCGACGCGGTCGACGTCGGCGAGGAGCATGTTGCCGTCAAGGTCGAGGCAGGGGACCATGTCCTGCTGGAAGAAACAGACGTTTTCCCGGGCCAGGCCGAAATAGTCGTGCTGTTCGAAAAAGGCCTTGGTGTCGGCGTCGTTTTCCCGGCTGGTCATGATGTACCATGGAATGACGGAACGGTAGCGGTTCGACCGGGCGAGAATCTGTTCGGCATGCCATTGGAACAATGTCCGGCCGCTTATCGGTCCGACGGGGAAGGCCCCTTTCGGCCCGTTGAAGCCGAGGCGCGTCCCCTGGCCGCCGGCGACTAGTAAGGCTGCGGCCTTCCCCTGGCGAAGCGCCTCCTCGCCGACGGCGCGGGCCTTGGCGAACTGCTGGCGGTCAGCGTCGGTCTTCGGCAGTTCCACCACCGGAGCCGGGAAGATTTCACCGCCGGCACCGGCGGCGCCGCTGGTCAGGTCTTTACGGCGCGCCTCTATCCAGGCGAAATCGATGCGGGCGAGATCCTCGAGGAGCCGCTGTTGGCCGTTCTGGTCCAGCGTGTCCCAGGTGGCGAGCAGGTGGTCCTGACTGTGTTGTTTCAGGGTGGCGCGGATTTCGTCCAGGTTCGGCATGGCTGATCCTCCTGTCGGAGAGTTCGAAATTGTGTGGCGGCGGACGTGTTTTCGTCCGGGCGCGGCCCCTCTGTGAAAAACGTTCCGGCCGGCGCGGTCGCGGTCCGGAGCGCTCGTTTCTTTATAGTGGCGGGGGTGGCATCCGGCAACCGTTTTTTCTTGTTAAATGGCCGGGTGTTTGAATACTTCAGGGCAGCGTAGTGTCTGTTTGCCTGTTTTGGAGATTGTGGCATGCCCCTTTTTGGTCGTGACAAGCCCCCCGGGGCAGTGAAACCGGTAAACTGGAAAACCAACCTCGGCGCGGTGTGGATATCCCAGTTTATCTCCCTGTCCGCATTTTACTTCTGCCTGCCGTTCCTGCCCCTCTACCTGAAGGAAAAGGAAATAATCCCGGCCGACCAGACGGCGTTCTGGTCCGGCGTCCTTATCGCCGCCGCGCCGGTGTCGATGATGATCATGTCGCCGATTTGGGGAACCCTCGGCGACCGCTACGGCCGGAAAATGATGCTGGTCCGGGCCACCCTGGCCGGCGCGTTCGTCCTGTACCTCATGGGGGTTGTCGACAATATCGAGGCGCTTATCGTCCTCCGCCTCCTTCAGGGCGCTTTCACTGGGACCATCCCGTCGGCCCAGAGCCTGGTGGCGGCGGCGACTCCGGAGAAACACCAGGGCCTAGCTCTCGGCCTCATGATGGCAGCGATCAACGTCAGTTATACCGCCGGGGCTTATTTTGGCGGGTTTTTCGCCGAACGCTACGGCGCCGAGGCGACCTTTAAAATCGCCGGGCTCCTTCTCGTCGTCGCCACCGTCATCGTCGTCGCGGTGGTGCGGGAGAACTTTACCCCGCCGGTCCGCGTCCGTCATAACACCCAAAGCGCCCGCCTCCGGCACCGGAAGGCGGGGATTGACCAGTTCAAGGCCGGCATTCCCGCCCTTGCCGCCATCGCCTTTGTCGCCTGGATTTCCACCTTCGACGGGCCGTTCCTGCCGCTCTATGTCGAGGAACTGTTCCACGGCGATCCCGTCGCCGCTGCCGCCGGCGGCGTCTCCGGCGAAGTGTTCCGCCTGACCGGAAACATCAACGCCCTTGCGTCCATTATCGCTGTCGGCGGGTCCATTTCCATCAGTTACATCATGGACAAGCGGGTGCCCCGAGTGGTGTGGGTGCTTATCTGCCTCGGCGCCGTCGGCGGCATCTGGATCCTTTCCCACTTCGCCACTATCGCCGGACTGGCGGTCGGGCGGTCGGTGTTCCTCTTTTTCGCTAGCGGCCTCGCCTCCATCCTTGTCGTCCTCTTTAGCCGCATGACGCCTCCGGAAAAACGCGGCTCCGCCATGGGCTGGACGGTGACGGCCCGGAGTATCGGCTGGACCCTGTCGCCGCTTGTCGCCGGCATCCTCGTCCAGTGGGTCGGGTACGGCATGACCTATGCCTGGCTCGGCGGCTTTACTCTGCTACTGATTCCCCTGTTCCTTATGCTGACGTCCCGCTACCGCGAGGCGTTTCAGGGGAAGGACATCACGGACGAGGACTTCGCCGATGTGTTCGACGAAGGCGTTCTGGCGCCGCAGTCCATGCCGGTGACGCCGAAGCAGTCGGGGCGGTTTAGCGTGGCGACGAAGCCGGTCGAGGCGGACGCCGTTCGGGAAGAC
>JAJBTL010000167.1 GCA_020860865.1 Planctomycetota bacterium
AAAAAAAAGAAAATCCGACCGTGAATGTCTGATATACCAGTGCTGGCGAGGGTCAAAAAATGTCTATGGAAAAAATTCTCTATCCAGATACACTGTAACATATGAACATGTATTTTGTAAGGAAAATCCCGATTGTGACATAATTTTTTGCATCGATGACGCTGGCTTGATCCCTAACTTTAGTTCAAAAAATAAGATAGTGATAATTTGCTGTTAGTCAAAAATATTTATAAACATAAGGAGATTTCGTAATGCAAACCAGACCTCTCGGCCAATCCGGTATCGAAGCTTCTGTCGTCGCCCTTGGCACCTGGGCGATTGGCGGCTGGATGTGGGGCGGGTCGACCGAACGCGAGTCCATCGCCACCATCCACGCCGCCATCGACAACGGCATGACCTTTATCGACACCGCGCCGGTGTACGGCATGGGTCGGTCGGAGGAAATCGTCGGCGCCGCGCTTCGGGGATCGTACCGGCAGAAAGCCATCCTGGCCAGCAAATGCTCCCTCGTCTGGGACGGCACCGGCGAGGACGGCTACTACCATTTCAGCGCCGACGACCAGGACAAGGTTGACGACGGCACGCCGGATCCGAAGTACAAAATCTACCGGAACGGCCGTCCGGCCCATATCCGGAAAGGGGTCGAGGACAGTCTCCGACGCCTCCGGACCGACGTCATCGCCCTCATGCAAACCCACTGGCAAGACCCGACCACGCCGATAGCCGATACCATGCACGAACTCCTCAAACTGAAGAAGGAAGGAAAAATCCGCGCCATCGGCTGCTCGAACGCCACACCGAAACAGATGGCCGAATACCTGGCGGTCGGTCCGTTGGACGTCGACCAGGAAAAATTCAGCATGCTCGACCGCGACCGCACCGGCGACAACCTGCCGTTCTGCAAGGAAAACAATGTCGCCTTCCTCGCTTATTCGCCCCTCGGGCAGGGCCTCCTCACGGGCGCCGTCGGCCCGGACCGCCAGTTCCAGCCCGGCGATGCCCGGAACCGCCTTCCCCGGTTCAGCCAGGAGAACCGGCGAAAAGTGGCCGGTTTCCTCGACGCCATCCGGCCCATTGCCGAAGACTATTCCCTCACGCTGGCGCAACTGGTCACGGCCTGGACCGTGGCGCAACCGGGCTGCACCCACGCCCTCCTTGGCGCCCGTTCCGTCAAGCAGGTATTGGAGAACGTCAAGGGCGGCGCTGTCACCATCGACCCCCGGGCGCTGGAAATTATCGACAAGGCGATAGCGGAAAGAATGAATCCTGAAAAATAACGATGTGATCACTCCTGGAGGAACGTCATGTTTTGGCTCGTCGATATGATTCGGGCGGCAATGGAAGGATTGGACGAAGTGGCCAAAACCTATACCGGCTGGCCGCGAATAGTGGCGTGGCTCCTCGCCATTCTTCTGGTGATCGGTTTCGCTTACCGGTTTCTTTTGGCCCCGTTTATCGGGTGAGCGGCAGCAAGGCCATATACCGGGAACGCCGGGTCTATCAAAATACTTCAGAAAACATGTAAAACCGGGACGGCGCGCCGTCCCGGTTTAGTTATGGATGCTTGTTAAAAAAATCCGACTTCCGCATCAATACCGCCCGAACTCCGAGTCGTCAAGCTGGATATTCTGGCCCGGTTTCACCACCCTATCGCCGTCGGCGGTCGTCTTGAATTCGGTCGGTCCTTGCGACAGTTTTTCCCTGACTTCGCGGGTCATGGACGACGGCGTTTCGTCAAAGCCGCTAAAATCCATGAACGACCGTTTGCCGCGCTGACCGTTTTGTCCAAGCATATGGTCGAGGGAGTAATCCTGATCGGTCTTCGAGTCGGCGTCCGACAAATCCCAATCCTGGGCCGCCATTCGCCGGAACGGCGCTTCGAAATCGTCGTCCGAACCGTCGCTGTTGCCCCGGCCGCTGTCTGTCCCGAAGGTGTCGCCCCGATTGGTGGACGACATGGCGCGAATATAATCCGACGCCGACGCCGCGCCGGGCGAGAACAGGTCGTCGTTGTTGAAGTCGTCCATGAGGTTGATGGCGGGCGGCCGGCGGTAACTGTCCGAGGCGCCGGTCTGTCCCGGCCGGATGTTGAACTCCTTGGTCAAGGCGGCGATTTTGTCCCGGATCTCCGTCACCTGGCGGCTGAACTGATCGACGGCGGCGTTGGTGTCGGCCGCGCTCGACATGGTGGAGTTGGTGAACCCGGACATATGGCCAAGCTCATGGTTGACGTCGAGAATGGCCTTGGCCTGTTCGGACGACGTTTCCGACGCGACAGTGGACGAATCCGCCATGCGGATGGCGTCCTGGACAATGTTCCGGAGCATGTCCTCGAGTTTGGAAATATAGGCGCTGGCGTTCCCGATACGTTCCGTCACGTCCTCGACCATGCTGGCCGTGTCCTTGGCGGCGCGGGCGCTCCGGCCGGCCAGATTCCGCACCTCTTCCGCCACGACGGCGAAGCCTTTTCCCTGGCGTCCGGCCCGGGCCGCCTCGACGGCGGCGTTGAGGGCGAGGAGGTTGGTCTGGAAG
>JAJBTL010000150.1 GCA_020860865.1 Planctomycetota bacterium
TTGCCATTCTTGGCGGTTTTACGACAAGCGGTCACGCTAACCATCCAACACGACGATGGCGATCGTGGCCGGCGATTGGTTGTTTGACCGGAGTGGCGCCATTAAAGAGAGGATGCGTCTGATGACCGAAGCACCTGATTTCACCATCAAGTCGCTGGGGAAATGCACCATTTCCTCGCCGTTGTACGAATTGTATGGAAAATATGCCTCGTTCGTGCCCAACAACAGCCGCACCCTCTACGACACCCTTCTTGAAGACCTCCAGGACCGGGCCTGCACCCTGACCGACCTGCCCGCCATGGAAGTGGCGGGACCACGCGAGAACATCTATTTCGATCCGACCAAGACCCGGGCCGGCATCGTCACCTGCGGCGGCCTCTGTCCAGGCATTAATAATGTAATACGTGGCATCACCCTCTGCCTCTACTACCAGTATGGCGTTCGCAAGGTCTACGGGTTCCAGTACGGCTACGAGGGATTCATTCCCCGGTTCAAGCACGATATCATCAACCTCGAGCCGGACAACGTCGATTCCATCCATAACGTCGGCGGTTCGATTCTGGCGTCGAGCCGGGGCGAACAGGACCCGGCGGAAATTGTCGACTGCCTCGACCGGATGGACATCAACATCCTCTTCTGCATCGGCGGCGACGGCACCATGCGTGGCGCTCTCGCCATTGCCGAAGAAGTGGCCAAGCGCCAGATGAACATCGCCGTCGTCGGCATTCCGAAAACCATCGACAACGACATCAGCTTCACCGATCCGTCCTTCGGCTTCCAAACCGCCTATGCGGAAGCTATCGAATCGATTCAAAGCGCCCATGTCGAAGCCAAGGGCGCGCCGAACGGTGTCGGCCTCGTCAAGCTGATGGGGCGGCATTCCGGGTTTATCGCCTGTTTCGCCACCCTGGCGCAGCCCGACGTCAATTTTGTCATGATCCCGGAAACGCCGTTTGAACTGGACGGTCCGAAAGGCTTTTACGAATCGCTCCGGAGCCGGCTCGAGCGCCGGGGCCATGCTGTCATCGTTGTCGCCGAGGGCGCCGGCCAGGACCTGTTCACCAGTACGGGGAACACCCTTGTCAGCAGAAAGACCGATGCCAGCGGCAACGTCAGACTGAAGGACATCGGCACCTTCCTTCGGGACGGCATTGCCGACTACTTCCACACCATCGACGTGCCGGTCAACATCAAATACATCGACCCGAGTTACAACATCCGTTCGGTGCCGGCGCGGGCGATGGACAGCGTTTTCTGCGGCCAACTGGCGCGTCACGCCGTGCACGCTGCGATGACCGGCCGGACAGAGATGCTCATCGGCAATTGGAAACAAACGTTCGTTCACGTGCCAATCCACACAGCCATTTCGAAACGGAAAAAGGTCGACCCCATGCGCGGCCTGTGGCGAAGCGTCCTCGAAACGACCGGCCAACCGGCGATGTTGAACGATTAGCGGTGCAGCATTCGAGCTAAACACCTTCGTAAACACAAATTCGGGGCGTAGCGCAGTCTGGCAGCGCGCCTGCTTTGGGAGCAGGAAGTCGGTGGTTCGAATCCACTCGCCCCGACCAGTATAACGACCGCAACCTGATAAGGTTGCGGTTTTTTCTTTTTTGGAATGCCTACCTCAACTTTAGCGATAAAATAAGGCTGGCAGAATGGGATCGGGTATGTCATTTTTCATGCGATTCGAAGTCATCTGAAGGTGCGGCGCACGCAGCAGGCGGCGGCTCTACGCTGCCTCAAGAGGGGGTGATAATGAGGAATCTTGAAATCGTCATAGCTGTTGCCATTTTTGTGCTAACACTTTTGATTTCTCCCTATGCTAATGCTCGCGTTAAGAAGATGCTGGGGTGGATTGTTTTGGGCGTGTTATTTCTCTCCAAAGCGGTTTTTTCTTACTTTAGAGCGCCCGAGCATTTGTATTATCTGATACATGTTGCACTTTCGTTCTCTGCTCTTTATATGGCGATTCGTCAATATAAGAAATCATAGCCGACCATCCTTCTCCCCTCCACCAATCAACTCCTTCGCGCTGGTGAAATGAAGACCGTTCTACACGGCAAAACGGGCGTAAATCCTCCATTTTTTCACATCAACCCGGCACCCCTCGCCCTAACCATAACACGGGGAAGGGGAAGAAAAATTGATTGTATTATAAATTTTTAGATTGCATACAATTATTCATCGTGTATACTGATAGTAGAGTCAACCCAAAATCTTTGATTGCATATCATTGATTTTTGCCGACGGCGGTTATAGGGTGATTCAACGGTATATTCCGTAGGATCACCAGCGGCAAAAATCCTTCACACTGCCCTCTACCTTATCACTGAGATCCATTGCTCCGGCGGGTACGTCGCCGGCTCCTTTCGGCAGTTCTTTTTTATAATACAATCACGTTTGATTGTATACATAACTTTTACGATTTGGAGGATACGGTATGGCACTGACACTCATCACCTTTATAGGAGCGACGTTATTCGTCCTTGGCTACGCCTTTTACCGGGCTCGACGGGTGTCCATGGA
>JAJBTL010000228.1 GCA_020860865.1 Planctomycetota bacterium
GTTTGGTCCACTACAGTGACCCAATAGAAAATTTGCGCACTCGGTCTTTCCCAGTGGGGGAATGACGCGGCTGGTTCTCAAACTGATAGGAAAACGTTTTTCTATATGTGTAAAAAAAAAGAGGCTTTGGGGAGAAATTTGTCGCGCTCGAGGTCGTACCTATCTTTCAGTTAACCCCATGAAATGCCCTTTGTCAAATGACAATCTTCCCAAATGAACGTGAAATTATGCATTGTTCAAGGATAGAAAAACGTTTCGCGAAAAATGTTTACTCTTAAGTCAATTGTGGTTTTGTGTTACTATGACGACGACTTTCATTTCGGCCGGAGGGAAGAAAATGAAAAATCCTCGCCGCCCCACCATTATCGATGTCGCCAAAGCCGCCGGCGTCGCCCCGTCCACCGTCTCGAACGCTCTCGGCGGCAAAGGCTATGTCAACGTCAAGACCCGCGCCCGCATCCTCAAGGCCGCGAAGTCCCTCGGCTACCGGCCGAACCGTTATGCCCAGGGTCTCCGCACCGGCGGACCGACCGCCATCGCCCTCGTCTCGTCGATGCCGCTCGGCGTCGCCGGCGGCAGTTCCAAGCTTGGCTTTTTTATGGAACTGGCGGCGGTGGCGGCCGAGGAGGCGATTCGCCATGGCCTCGCCCTTATCCTCATCCCCCTCCAGATCGGCGGCAAGGTGCCGGCCATCGAAGTGAGCGGCACCCTCGTTGTCGAACCGATGGCCGACGACCCGTTCCCCGAATCCATGGTCGAAGGCAATCAGCCTGTCGTCTGCCTCGGGAAATGGCATGGCCACGACGCCGTCCCGGCCATCGACCTGATGAGCCGCTACACGGCGGAGATACTCCTCGATCATCTCCAGGAGGCCGGGGCCAAACGCATCGCCATCATCATCGGCGACACCGGCCGGACCTCGTACGTGGAGACGGAGGAGGCCTATCGCCGCTACTGCGCCGAGGCCGGGGTCGAACCGCTTGTCCTCCGTCTCCGCGAGACCGGCGGCGAACTGGCCGGCCAAATCGCCGCGACGGAACTGTTCCAGACCCACCCGGAGGTGGACGGCGTCCTCGCCCTGGTCGACGCTTTCGCTTCCGGCGTGGTGCAGGCGGCGGAAGCGCTGAACCGGAAAATCCCCGGCCAGATCCGCATCGCCACCCGCTACGACGGCCCCCGGGCCAGGACGTCGAACCCGCCCCTGACCGCCGTCAACCTCCATCTCGAAGAAGTGACGCGGATGGGCGTTGAACTCCTGAACCACATTCTCCAGACGCCGAACCAGACACCGCCGGCCATGCGCATGCCGGTCAAGCCGGAACTGGTCGTACGGCAGTCGAGCCGGGCCTGACGCGGTGGCGATAATCCCGTATCGCCCGGTGATGAAGGACTCATTGAAACCTGATTGAAGGAAAATACCTGCCAGCAACATTATCAATGTAGCCTGAGAGGACCTTGTTTTTATTCTCTTCCCTCTCTCCATCCAGCAGACGAAATTGCAAGGATTCATATTTCGCCCGCGTTTCCACCCGGTCAAATAGAATATGGATCGGCTTCGTGTCGAAATTTTTAATAATTTTATTATTGAGGTTGCGAACCGATTTTTATGGGATATAGTACGTAAAGAAATAAAACATATTTGGACAACAAGGTCCAATTAACCGCAATCACTATGGCTTGCTTAACGCGACTTGTCGCGGAGCAAGCCTTTTTTTTTCGGGAGACGTGCCGTGAAAGACACACTTGTCCTGATAGACGATGAACCCATTGCCAGGATGGACTTCTGCGAAATTTTCGAAGAAGCGGGTTATGACGTGGTCGGACAGGCTTCCGATGGCTATGACGCTATTGAATTGTGCCGCACGAAAAAACCCGATGTCGCCCTCATGGATGTGAAAATGCCGGTCTTCGACGGCCTGAGCGCCGCCGAGATAATCATCGGCGAAGAACTGTGCGATTGCGTCATTCTCGTTACCGCCTACTCGGACGATGAGTTTATCGAGCGGGCCAAGCAGGCCGGCGTCATGGGGTACCTGGTCAAGCCTCTCGACGAAAAGACGCTCCTCCCGGCCATCTCCATCGCCCTGGCGAAGAGCCGCGAAATCCGAAAAACCAAGGATGCCATGGCGGAGATGAGTAAAAGCATCGACGATCATAAAATTATCGAACAGGCCAAGGGAATCCTGGCCCGCGCGCACGGCATATCAGAAACGGAAGCGTATGGCCAGTTGCGGCGCCTCGGCATGGACAAGCGCTGCCCGGTGGCGGAAATCGCCAAGTTTGTCGTTGAAACGACCGGGCCGCGGGCGGAGGTGAACAAGGCGAAGGCATTGTTGTCGAAAAAGCACGGCTTGTCCGAGTCCGACGCCTATGCGCGCCTCAAGGACCAGGCAAAAAAGAAACATATTTCGTTGGAGCAGGCCGCCAAGGAAGTTCTTAGAGCATGCTATTAAAATGCCTCTCGCCGCGCCATACTTCGTCAAAATCGGCTCTCGGCTTGTTTTTCCTCGTCTT
>JAJBTL010000343.1 GCA_020860865.1 Planctomycetota bacterium
ATCACGTCACGTTTGTAAGGCACTGCACCATGAAGTCTGTTATTACCACTATTGTTCAGGGCTTTATCGACGCCTACCGGGCGGCCAACGATCTGCCGGACTATTGGCGTCCGGCCCGGGTCCGAATAGGCGATGCGCGGCGGGCCGAGGTGAAACTTCTTCCGGCCATGGTCAAACCGGACCACTACCTGCCGGACGACATCCTGCCGGGCGCGACCAGCCTTGTTTCCTACTTTATTCCGTTCAGGGACTGGCTCGCGAAAACGAACAGTAAGCCCGGCCTTTCCTCGCCGGAATGGGCCGCCGCTTACATCGCCACCAACACGATGGCGGCGGAACTGAATGTCCATCTCCGGGACGCCCTCGTCGGTCTCGGCCACCAGGCGGCGGTGCCGGAGAACATCGGCTTTACCCCGGAGGAACTGATGAGCCGCTGGTCGCAGCGGCATATCGCCTGGCTGTCCGGACAGGGGACGTTCGGCATGAACAACATGCTTATAAGCCCGGACGGCTGCACCGGACGATACTTTTCCATTGTCGCGGTTCTGCCAATCAGCCATGACGACATCCTTCCGGAAGAACTGTGCCTGTACAAACGAAACAGAACCTGCGGACTGTGCATGCGCCGCTGCCCGCAGGGAGCCTTGACGCCGGACGGATTCGACCGAAGGAAATGCTGGGACCAGTGCCTGACGAACAATGAGCTGTATCCGGGAGCGCAGGTCTGCGGCAAATGCGTCGTCGGCATGCCCTGCTCCTTCACAGCGCCGTAAGAGCATGTTATTAAAATGCGTCTCGTCGCGCCATACGTCGTCAAAATCGGCTCTCGGCATGTTTTTTGAACCTCACCGCCGGTCAAAAAACAAGCCTGCCGCCTCTTTTTCCTCGTCTGACACGACGATACACAATTTAATAACACGCTCTAACGGCGGCGATGCTTTCATTTCCGCGAAGGATTCGCCGACGCGAAAAACGTACCCACAACTCACAAGGAACCGAACACCATGGAACTCGATGCGAATCCGGCCATGCTTGAAAGCATGCGGCTGGAAAAGGAGGGGAACATCCCGGAAGCGCACCGCCTTCGGGACGAATTTACCGCGCAACTGCGGGTGGAAGCGGGAAGAGGTTTGGATTTTTGTTCGTGCCGGGCGGACTGTCCGTACCACGGACGCTGTATGGAATGCGTGGCAATCCACCGGGGACACGTCGACCATTTGCCGAATTGTTTGAAAGCGATTCCTCGCGCATAACGCGATTGAGATTGAAGATATGAAAATAAAACCGCCGCTCCGGCTGACCGGGCGGCGGTTATTCATTTCACCACTTCTCTCGTGTCCTGCTTATTTTCCTGGTGATTCGGTGAATCCTTACGCCATGGCGGCGGCGGCCTGGGCACCGGCGGCTTCGGTGGGGGCGGCGCGGGCTCGGGCCGCGGCGGCAGCGGGGGCGGGGGGGGTTTTTTCTGGGGCGGGCGTTCCCGCCGGGGCGGGGGGCCCGCCGTGGGCGGTAACGCCGCCACGGCTCTTCAGGCTTTCAAACAGTTCGGCGAGGAGGTTCTTTGTTTCCTTCAGTTCGGCCAGGAAGCCATTGTCGGTTTTCCTGAGGCCGCCGAAGCCGATGCTGGTGCCGGAGAACATCTTGTCCATCATCGACATCAGGGCGTTTTGGCCGCTGTTGTCTCCGCCGAGAACCGAGTCGTAGATGGACTGCGGGAGGATGGAATTGGAGAAGTTCTGGAAGCTGCCGCTGGCCTGGAAGCCGAAGCTGCCGGACTGCTTGTTCTGGTTGGTGCTGCCGAGGGACTCCATGAAGGTGTTCGAGTAAAAGAGCTGCATCGACCAGGCGAAGTTGCGGGACGACCAGGAGGAGGCCTTTTTCTCGTCTTCGGCCGGAACCTTGGCGATGTCTTTTGTTTCGTCCGTTTCTTCCGTGGCGGCGGTCTCGTCCGCATCGCCGGCGGCGGCGGTTTCGTCCGCGTCGTCGACGGCTTCGGTACCGGCGGCTTCATCGGCCGTGTCCAGGAGTTCCGTGTCCGGGGACTGGACGCCGAAGACTTTTTCGAGGAGTTCCTTCATCTGGTCCTGGAGGTTGGCCATGAGTTCGTCGGCCTTGAGGAGTTCGCCGGTGCCCTGGTCCATCTGGGAGACGTTGAAGCGGACGGTGGTGACGGTGATGGTGACGCTCCGCTGCACAGCGGCGCCTTCCATCGGCTGGATGTCCTGGGAGGCGTCGAGGAAGCTCGAGATGGCGTCCTTTATCTGGTTCATCATGTCCGAGTTGCCGCCGAAAATGCTGTTCATGACATCGGAACCGATGGCGGCGTAGTCGCCGGCTTCGCTCCCGAAGAACTTGGAAGCGCCTTCGGCGCCGGCTTCGGGGGTGCCTTCCTTGAAGTTGACGGTGGGGAACTGTTCGGAGAGTTGGCCGAAAATCTGTTCGAATCCGGCCGAGAAGGACATGCTAGAATTGAGGTAGTTCTTGAAGGTACCGTCAGTGGCTTCGGCGGCG
>JAJBTL010000358.1 GCA_020860865.1 Planctomycetota bacterium
AGTCGACGTCCACCCCGAGGACGGAACAGGCCATGATGATGCGCATCAGCATACCGTTGAAGCCGCTGAATGACGCGGGAATCTCGATGACGCCAATGAACTGCTGGCCGAGGAACAGGCCGGCGATGCCGCCGATGAACGCGGCGGGCAGGAACCACCTCTGGAATGGCTTGACATAGGTGCGGATGATCACGCCGTTGATCAACAGAACGCATAATAACATGAAATCGTTGAACAACGAATTGAAGGTCATGTGAATGCCTCCGACGCATGTGCCTGCGACGGGATCGCGCCCTCCATACAGTGGAGGGAAAAACGCGGCCGCGGGCAAATGAATTGTTTTATGGACCGTGACGAGTGTCACAACAATGATGCGGTCAGCCACCCGAACGGTATCCGGAGCGGATCACGCGACGCGTGTCCACGACGGAAAGATGCCGGGAGGTAACGGCATGAGAGGCGGTTTCGAGACGGGCTGGACGGCATGACCAGGGGCGCGGCAAAATTCACTCGGCGCGGGGATTGCCCGCGAAGCGTGGCTGCCGGGCCGTGCGCGCGAACGCGCACCGGTCACAAATTCAATCTGAAGGATAAGGATACGGAATAGTCTCTAACGCCCGAAGACTACCCCGACCGGTAATGGCGGGATCCAGCGACGCGGAGTGCATTCGCACTTGTACACCTTCAACATGGTTAGGTCTCTCTGCAGGCCTGAACGGTACTCCACATGTGGCGGTGTGCCGCCACCACCACAAAAAATCCATGTCTGGCCGAAGCCGGAAACAATGTACTCGTTTTTGTTACGCTTTGATGGTTGCGCAGCGGTTGCCCAGCTCCGCATTTTTCAGGATGTAGCAGTCGTCGCAGTTTTCGACCCGCTTGGGATCTGGCATGGGCGGCTCGCCCTTCACCGATTCAACCAGGTCCCAGGCCGCCGCTATTTTCGCGTGGTCGCCCGTAATGACCAGAACCACCGCCGCCGCGCCGCTGGCGACACCGCCGCACGCCACATAGGTCGCTTCGGCGCCGGTGAGCATGGCGATGGCGTCCACCTCCGTCACCACCTGGCCGAACATGGGCACCACGCCGCAACGCAGACCGCGACAGCGTTCGGGGCTGATGTGTCCCGTTCCCATCAGGCCGAGGAATTTCTGCAACGGCGTGGGTATGGACTTATTTATCGACATGGGGATGATGAACCGGATCCCCTTGGTCAACGCCGGCGTCACGTAGAGGCCGATTTCGCCGCCGCCCGGGTTGGGGCTGAGGCAGGCAACATTGCCGTACGGGTCGATCATATTGCCGCTTTTGATAATGATGTCGTCGGAACTCATGCGGTCCAGGAACTGCGCGACATTGCCCTTGCCAGGCTCGAACCACTTTTCCTCGCCGTGGTCGAGAACCAGCAGACGCTCCATGTCCGCGCCCTGAACTGCGCACATCCCCTGGGCGGTGATATACCCGCTGCAATAGCCGTAGCGGTTGTCCATGCGACGGCCTATTATTTCTTCGATGACATAAGCGTTGGTGGTGCAGCGCGAAAATCCGATGATGCCTTCGGTCATGGCTTTACGGACTTCAGGCATGGCGGCTACCGCCTTGCCGATGAGCCGTTTTGACTCCTCCGGGGTCAGAACGACCAGAGCGTTATTGCCCATTATGATACATCTCCTTGCTACCTTGGGGTGGAATCGGCATTTCCACCATATTAATCAGGGAATAAGGAGTACTTCGTCAGGATAGAGAGAATTAAAACACTTCATATTTTTATATATATCCTATAATTGTCTGATTGTCAAGTGGTTTTACCAATTTTGAAGATGTCGAAGAAGGGAAAAATTTCCACCAAGGTGCAGGAGAAGGTCAGGGCGGCGGCGAAGGAGCTGGGGTAGGAAAAGTCGTCGCCGCGGAAGCCCGATCTGGTGAACAAGGCGGCGGTGCTGTTTCATTTCGACCACCGGCTCGCCCACACCTGGAACCGGCTGCGCCGCATTACCCTGAAGATCAAGCAGCAGCTCGAGGACCGGGGGAACTGCCGGGCGATCTGAGCCGCTGCCGTACTTCCGATTCGTTTTCCTTCCTGTTCGCCGACGCCCCGAGCATCATTGCGCCGGGGCGAAACATGTTGGCGTGTTGGCCTCAATCGCTATCATAGGTGAGTAATGTTGTCGCGCCTCCCCTCTACCATACAGAAAGGAATGCACAATGGAATGCCGAGTCGAACTCGAGAAATCCTGGTTTAGCCGCAAGGAACCGGATCGCTCTGCGCTCCCGATCGCTCCGAAAAAGCATGTCGCAGGCGATGCTTCTTTCTACTGTACCGCCCGGTAAAGACGGGCGCGGCGCGCCCTGTTTACCTCGATAAGGTCGCCGCGCGGGTATTGGATTTATACTCTGTCTTTCTGATTGAGCCGCGCTTTTTGTCTCCCGCGCGGCTATTATTAAAAACGTGGGGGGCTGCGCGCCACCGTACACGACTAAAAATGGAGGAAAATTTTCCAATGGG
>JAJBTL010000133.1:0-4447 GCA_020860865.1 Planctomycetota bacterium
CCCCCGCCACCGCGCCGCCACCACCGTCACCCCGGAGGCCCTCGACGCGGACCGGAGACGGCTGAAAATGGTCGGCCGGGCCGGCGTCGGCACCGCCAACATCGACAAGACCGCCGCCACCGAGCACGGCATCATTGTCATGAACACGCCGTTCGGAAACACCATTTCGGCGGCGGAACAGGCGATTAGCCTCCTTTTCGCCACCGCCCGGAACATCGCCCGCGCCGACAGCCTGATGCAGCAGGGAAAGTGGGAAAAGAAGGCGCTTGTCGGCACCGAAGTGTTCGAGAAAACCCTCGGCGTCATCGGCATGGGAAAAATCGGCCAGCACGTCGTCCGCGTCATGCAGGCGGCGGGAATGCGCGTCGTCGCCTTCGACCCGTTTTTCCCGGCCGAACGCGCCCGCGAACTCCATGTCGAACTGTACCCGAACGTCGACGACGTTCTTGAACAGGCCGACTTCGTCACTTTCCACACGCCCCTCACGGATCAGACGCGGAACCTCCTCAACGCCGAACGCATCGCCAAGATGAAGAAGGGCGCCCGCGTCGTCAACTGCGCCCGTGGCGGCATCATCGACGAAGCCGCCCTGGCGGACGCGGTCAAGTCCGGCCACATCGCCGCCGCCGGCATCGATGTCTTCGCCAAGGAACCGGCGACCGAAGGCCCGCTGTTCGGCGTCAAGGACATCACCCTCACCCCGCACCTCGGCGCCTCGACCGAGGAGGCGGAAGAGCGCTGCGGTGTGCAGATGGCCGAGCAGGTCATCGCCTACTTTGCCGAAGGCAAAATCCAGAACGCGGTCAACGTCACCTTCTCGCCGGACGAAAGCCTCAGGCTCTACGCCGAACTGTCCCAGGCCATGGGCCGTATCGCTTCGTTCCTGGTGAATGCGCCGGTGAACGAGGTCGAGGTCAGGGTCGGCGGCAAGTTTTTCGTCGACAAGGACTGCGGCATCCTCCGGTCGTCGGCGGTCCGGGGCATACTCGAACGCTACGGCGTCGAGGGCGTCAACGACATCAACGCCATGTTCCTGGCCCAGGAACGCGGCATCGCCGCCGACCTGGTCCTGACGGAAGGCGGGGACGAAACGCTCCGTGTCGACCACGTCGACGTCTACGTTCGTGGCCGCCAGGACGGCGTCCAGAAAGAGACGCACCTCGCCGGCACGGTGTACCAGGATGGCCGGAAGCGCCTTATCCAAATCGACGACGCCGACATCGAGGTCAGGCTGGACGATCGCATGATCTTCCTCCGTTACCCGGACAAGCCGGGCGTCATCGGCCGGGTCGGCACCATCCTCGGCGACATGGGCATCAATATCGAGAACATGCAGGTGGGCATCCTCAAGAAGCTCAAGAAAGCGTCGATGGTCATCGGCACCGAGGACACGGTGCCGCCGGAAGTGATTGAGAAGATTCGCGCCGACGAGGTGCTGGAAGTGGAACGGATCTACAGCGTCGACCTGGTCGATTAAGACTCGGCGAGACACTCATATGGAAAAAACGGCAGACGCATGACGCGCCTGCCGTTTTTAATAACATGCTCTTATTGCAGGGTCACGCCCGCCCGGTTCCGGAACCGGTCAAGCGGCGCTGTTTGGAGACGGCTTCGCGGTGGAGGCGTTTGGCGTCTTCGTCGCCGGTGAGGGACGCCGTCATGCCGGTCGCCAACGTGAGGAGTTCCTCGGCGACGGCGGCGTTCGCGGAGGCATTGTTGACGTTCCGCCGGGCGATTTCCTTGAGTTGTTCCAGGCCGCCGAGAATTTCCCCGATAATCTTCGCCTGATCCGCCGCCTGTTCCGTCACCTGGTTCATGAGCATGGCGGCGCGGGTGGCGATGGATTCTATTTGGCTCAGGGACTCGGTCGTCTTCTCGCCCATGCGGACGCCATAGGCCATCTTTTCGTTGGACTCGTGGAGGGAGACGGCGGTCGTCTCCACCGAGCCGGCCGACTTGTTGGCGAGTTGCCGGACCTCGTTTGCGACAACGCTGAAGCCTCGGCCCTGGTGGCCGGCCCGGGCCGCTTCGATGGCGGCGTTGATGGCGAGGATGTTGGTCTGGAAGGCGATGTTGTCGATAAGCTTCAGTGTCGTTTCGATAAGCCGGGAACTTTCGGAAATCTCCGTCAGGGCATCGAACAGGCGGCGCATTTCAACATTGCCGGCCACCGCCATCGTTTCGGCCTCGCTGATGATGGCGTTGGTGCGTTCGGCGAGGTCGCGGTTCGAGTCGGCATGCTCCTTCAGGCGGCCGATAGCGGCGCCGAACTGATCGAAAATGGACTCCTGTTCGACCGCGCCGGCCGACAGGTCCTGGCTGCTGGCGCTGACGTTTTCCGCCACCTGGGTCAATTCCTGGGACGACACCGACATCTTGTCGACCAGGAGATTCAACTGGCGGATGGTGTTCTGCATCGCGTCCGAGCGGCTCCGGATGGCGGCGATCATCTGGTTGAACGCCTTCGCCACGATGGCGAATTCCTGGAAGCGGGACGATTCCGTCACCGGTTGCATATCGCCCCGGGCGATGCGGTCGGCTGTTTCCACCACGTCCCGGAATGGCCGGCCGATGCGGGACAGGGCGAAGGCGGCGACGACGACGGCGACGAGCATGCCGGTTACCATGACGGCGATACTGACATAGAGATTGTGCCTGGCCGAGGCGAGGAAGTTCTCTTCCGGGAGCAGGACGGCGATGCTCCAGTCCGTCGATTGCATCGGCGCCTGCACCATGTAGAGCCAGCCGGCGTCCTTGGCGGTGCGGCTCCGCACCCGGGTGACGCCACTCTCCCGGCGCCTGAGGATTTCCCTGGCCCGGTCGACGCCGCCGGCGCCGTCGTCCACCAGGTCGTCCCGGAACAGGTTGCCGTGGCGGCGAATAAGGTCGAAGTCGGGATGGAGGCAGAGCCGTCCGTCCTTGTCCAGGAGGACGCAGTAGGCGTCTCTACCGAGTTCCGAGGCGGCCTGGTTGATGAGTTCGGCATTTTCCTTTACCAGCGTGCCGACGACCATGACGCCGCAGATTTTCCCGTCGGCAAAGACGGGAAACGAAAACGTGATGCCCCAGCCTTCGATATCGTTGTCGACGCCGTCCGAATCGATGCCCTGGTAATACTCCGGCGCCATCCAGAGGATCTTCCCGGAACGCATTACCTCGGCGTACCAGGGCATGGCGGTATAGTCGATATGGGCGAGGTCGAGATCGACCTGGCGCATCTGGCCGGTGGCGTCCTTCCGTTTCAGGAGGTAGCGGAAGAGCGGTCCCGGGGTCGTTTTTCGCCAGGCCGGATCGATGGCGACGCCGGCGGCGATGACCCGGTCGTACGGCCCGATGATGGTCCGGAGATAGGTGGCGATATCGGCGCCGTGCATCTGGTCGACGTCCCGGGCGGACAACTGGTGATCGAGCATGACGGAGGCGCTTCTGGACAAGGCTTCGACCAGGATGAAATAGGATTCAAGATTGGCGCGTTGCACCTGGACGTTTTGTTTCAGGATGGTTTCGTAGTCTGTTCTGGCCCGGTGCATGTCCGCCGTCCAGCCGATGACGACGAGAACGCCGCAGACGAGGACGAAAGGAACCAAAAGACAGGCGAACAGTACATTTCTGAATGACATTGTAATTCCTGTGGTGACGGATGGCGGGAAGCCGCCGGGTTGGCGCTTGGGTTGTTCTTGGCGATAGTGTCCGACGTGTTGTTTTCCCGTATTGTAGCCATGGAACCGATTGAAGCAATCACTTTGCCCGACTCTCCCGGTAAAATGGTGACAATGTTAATCGGACCGGTCAGACAGCGCCGGGCGGGTTGACAGCCTGGTGTCTGTCAGCGATACTATTTGTTTTGCCTCTTTTTTCGCTGTCGTGGCTGCGCATGCGCGGGGCCCTCGCCGACATGCTTTGACAAGTTCCGGTGCTCGACCGCTTGCGCCGCGAATTCGCGGCCAACCGCGCCGCCCATGCCTATATGTTTGAAAGCCCGGCCGGCACCGGGAAGACCACCCTGGCCCGAGGCCTGGCCGCCTGGGTGCTCTGCGCCAAACCGGGTGCCGACGGCTCCGCCTGCGGCGTCTGCCGGCCCTGCCATATGCTCCAGAACGGCAACCATCCGGACTATCTCGAACTGCCCCGGGACACGGCGGAACTCCGCATCGCCCGTTTCATTAATCGGGACCGGGCCGGTTCGACAGAGACGGTCGACCACCCGCCGGTACTGCCGTTCCTCAGGATGAAACCGGTGGAAGGCGCCCGGCGCATCGCCGTCATCCCGGATGCGGAACGGATGCGCCAGGAAAGCGCCAACGCCTTTCTGAAGACATTGGAGGAACCGCCCGGCGACGCCCTCATAATCCTTACCGTCAATTCCCGCGACCGGTTGCCCGCGACCATAGCGAGCCGCTGCCGCCGCATCGGCCTGATGCCGCTCCCGACCGACACGGTGCGGGAC
>JAJBTL010000133.1:4457-22227 GCA_020860865.1 Planctomycetota bacterium
GTGCGGGACGAACTGGTGAACCGGACCGGCATGGCGCTTGAGGATGCGGCCGAACTGGCGGTGGCGGCGGAAGGATCGCTTGGCGTCGGGCTTTCCCTGGCAAACGGCGACGTGGTGGAGTTCTGGCGCTGGCTCGACCGGGAGGCGTTTTCGCGTCCGGGAGCGCTCGAGGCCGAACGTCTCGCCGACGGCTGGAAACGCTTCGGGAGTGGCGCGGGCGACAACGCGGGCAAGCGGAAAAACGCCCTGGCCGCCCTCGACCTCTCGGCCCTGGCGCTCCGGCGCCTCCTTCGCCGGGACGGCCCGCCGGCGGAACGGGTCGGGAAGGCGCTCGAGGTGGTGTACAGGGCGGCGGATCAGATTGTGAAAAATGTCAAACCGGACCTGGTGCTTCTCGGCGCCGCGTTCGAAATCATGGCGATACTGAAAGGATAAGGCGATTATGGCTGGCATACTGGAAATTTTCGGCATCAAGAAGCGGGATCCCATCTCCCTCGCCATCGAGGAGGCCATCGGCCTCATGGGCGAAGACGAGATAGACGAAGCCATCCAGGTCCTGGAGGACCGGGCCATTCGCCGCGACCCGACGCACAAGCGGGCCATCCTTCATCTTGGCGTCTGCCACATGCTGAAGAAGAATTTCGACAAGGCGGAACAGCTTCTCGAACCGCTCACAGTCGGAAAAAAGATGGATTCAGAAAAGGCGGCGGCGTCCATCGCCCTTGAGAAAATCGCCAAAATGCGCGAAGAAGAGGCCTACGGCGGTGCCGAGTGATCCGGACAAAACCCGCACCCGCGGCATCGCGGACAACCGCGACGAAACCGGCCGGCCCGCGCCGTCCCCGGCTGCCCTCCCGAACTTGTCCGAAGAACTGACCGCCGCCCGCGATGTCATGATCGACCGGCACTTGGCCGGACGGGACATCACGGACGAGGCAGTCCTTGGCGCCATGCGCCGGGTCCGACGCGACCTGTTCATCCCGGAGAGCGTCCGGGTCTATTCCTACGACGACACGCCGCTCCGCATCGGCTGCGGCCAGACCATTTCCCAACCCTACGTGGTGGCGTTCATGACCCAGACCCTCCGCCTCGAGCCGGGGATGCGGGTTCTCGAAATCGGCACCGGCAGCGGCTACCAGACCGCCGTCCTTGTCGAATTGGGCGCGGAAGTGTTCACCATCGAACGGCACGACGACCTGTCCCTCGCCGCCGAACACGCCCTCGACCGCCTCGGCTATGGCGACCGGGTAACGATGCGGGTGGACGACGGCACCCTCGGCTGGCCGGAGGAGGCGCCGTTCGACCGGATACTCGTCACCGCCGCCGGACCGAAAGTGCCGTCGCGGCTGACCGATCAACTGGCGGACGGCGGGCGGCTCCTCATTCCGGTCGGTGAGCACCGGGGAAGGCAGGACCTTGTCCTTGTCACAAAAACCGGCGACACGTTGAACCGGGAGGAGATTCTCCCCGTGTCGTTCGTGCCGCTCGTCGGCGCCGACGGGTTTTAAAAAACTCACCGCCCGCTGGCGCCTGGCCACCTGAACCATCAGCGAAACCGATGCCTTTTACGGGAGACCCTGCATGAAATCACTTACCAAGGAAATCACCCTGAACATCCCGTCGCGGCGGGCCATTGTGTCCCTGCACCGGGAAGTGGCGCAGTTGGTCAAGGAGTCCGGCGTCAAGGACGGCCTCGTCCTCGTGAACGCCATGCACATCACCGCGTCGGTGTTCATTAACGACGACGAGTCCGGTCTTCACCACGACTACGAGGTCTGGCTTGAAAAACTCGCCCCGCACGCGCCGACCAGCCAGTACCGCCACAACGGCGCCGAAGACAACGCCGACGCCCACATGAAGCGCCAGATCATGGGCCGCGAAGTGGTTGTCGCCATCACGGACGGCCGCCTCCACCTCGGCCCGTGGGAACACATTTTCTACTACGAATTCGATGGCCGGAGGCCGAAACGGATTCTCGTCAAAATCATCGGGGAATAGGCGACCGGGCCTGGACAGGTTACACCGGGTGAGGCACAACGTTCCGGACCGGGCCGGTCCGGACGGACAACAAGGCACACACCTATGCCAGCCACTCACCGCGCCCGCGCCACGCTCCACCTGAAACGCGTCTACGAACCGGCCGCCGCCGGCGACGGTTTCCGCATCCTCACCGACCGCCTCTGGCCGCGCGGCTTGTCCAAGGAAAAGGCCCGGGTCGATCTCTGGGCCAAGGAGGTGGCGCCGTCCACCGAACTCCGGAAGTGGTTCAATCACGACGTCGCGCTCTGGCCGGAATTTGTCAAACGCTACCACACGGAACTGAAAAACAACCCCGCCCTTGGCGACCTCACGGCTGAACTCGGTAAGCACAAGACTGTCACGCTCCTGTTCGGCGCAAAGGACGAGGAGCACAATCAGGCTGTGGTATTATTGGAGTACATAAAAAGGCATGCGTGAATACTGAAGATTAACCGGCGGTAGCTGGAAATGCCTCACCGAGAACTTGCATTAATCCATGCAAACCGATACACTGGCCTTGCAAGTTCAACCGGTGCGTAACGCATCGGGACAATTGAATCACTGTGCGCGAAAGACAAAACAAAAAGACCATTTGTACGATTTACCCGCGCGCAATCAGAGACCTTGTCCATCCACTTCATGTTGAAGTGAGCAATGGGTCATTCTACACATACTTATAGAATGATGATGGTTATCTGCACACAGACCCTCCGCGTGATTGTCGCCTTGGCGGCAGTCCGGTGAGGGTAGCGGGTAAAGGGGATCGGTCTCCTCTTGTCTTTCGCGGCCGGATTGCCGTCTTTTTTATGGTCGGCACCGTTTTCGAAAGCGTGCCGCCCTTCGTTTCTGGCGAAGGTTCTGGCCGAAATGAAAGGGACGACCATGGGAAAAACGCCCGCCCATCTGCGGCAGACAATTGCAAAAAACATCCGGCAGTGCCGCCTCGACAAATATCCCGGCCGTGGTGGCAGTAAGAAATGCGCCGAGGACTTCGGCGTCAGCCCGCAGCAGTGGTCGCCGTGGGAAAACGGCAAACGCACGCCGGACGAAGTACGGCTTGAACAAATTGCGGTGTTTTTTGGAACAACGGTGGAGTGGATACGGACCGATCATCGGTGCGTTACGGATTCATCCCCGGTCACTCCACACCCGGTACCCGCCGCCAACCAGTCCCCGCCAGTGTACCGGATAAATTACCAGATCCTCTACGATCTGATGCTTCTCTCCGGCAAACTTCACCAGCTCTGCGCCACGATTCTCTCCGAAGGCATCGCCCTGCCGATAGCGGCAGGGGCACCGCCCATTACGGTCGGGTCTCCGCATTTTTCTTCCGAAGCTGCGTCGACGCCCACCGGGCCAAACTTTCCCGGTTGATCTTCGCGTTGTGACGGATGTCTGTCGGAAAACCTTCGTGGAACAGGATGTCCGTGATACTGCTGGTCAGCGGGTTATCCTTGGCGAGATCCAGTAGTTCCCGACGGATTGCGTCCCCCTGCTTCGCCGTGTCCACCCCCGGTTTCGCTTCGATAATAATAACCGGCCGCTCATGGCCGTCTCCCGTGCCGACCCCGACCAACGCGCTCCGGGCCACCGCCTCGTGACGGTTGAAGACCGCCTCCGTCGGTATCGTGAAGAGGTCCCTGTCCGCCGTCCGCACCCGGTGCGCCTTCCGGCCGCAGAACCAGATGCGCCCGGCCTCGTCCCGGTAACCGACATCGCCCATCCGGTGCCAGAACCGGTCGCCGTCCGCGATCTTCGCCAGGGCGTCGGCCTCGGGCAGGTTGTGGTAGTGCCGGGAGGCATGGTCGGCCTGGACCGTTATCTCGCCGATTTCGCCTTGGGGGAGGATGAGCCCGTCGTCCCATTCCCGGATCGGCTTGTCACTGATACGAATGATTTCCACCCGCACCCCGGCCGCCGGGTAGCCGACCGGCACGCCGGACCGGGCGCCCGCCGCGTCGCTGGTTATTTCCAGAACTTCCCGTCCCCCGATGCACGCCACCGGCATGCACTCGGTCGCGCCATAGGGCGTGTAGGTGTCGGCCCCGTCCCGGAGGACGTTCCCGCGAAGTCGTTCATGAACGACGCGCGGCACCGGCGCCCCGGCCATCACCACCCGGCCGAGGGTCGGGAGCTGGATGCCGTTCCCCACCGCGTATTCGGACACCCGGCCCCACAGGGCGGGCGACCCGAACGAAAAGGTGCAGCCTTCCCGGAGTATCGGTTCGATAACGTTCGGCGGATGGACCATCCCGGGCATGACCGGATTCATGTCCGGGATAACGGCGGTCATGCCGAGGGCGATGGAGAAAAGGGAAAAGCCGGGGAAGGTGGCGGCGTCCTTGTCCGTGTCGGTGATGCCGAACGCTTCCGCCAGGATGGCGACCTGGCGGTCAAGGGCGCCGTGGTTGTATTCGACCCCCTTGGCCGGCCCGGTCGAACCGGTGGTGAAGAGGATGGCGGCCATTTCGTCGGCCTCGGTTTCGGCAATGGGGAACGATTCGGTCGAGTATCTCCTGAACTTTTCCCAACTATACCCGCCCCAGAACCAGCGGCGGCCATGGGTGATGGCGACCCGGAAGCGGGGGAAGTATTTCCGCGAAATCACCCGGACCGCATGCGCCAGCGGCACCCCGACCATGGCCTCGGGCGCGAGGACGCGGACGCACTCGAGAAGGCGCGTCCCGCCCATGCCGGGATCAATAAACACCGGCACCGCCCCGACCTTGAAGAGGGCGAAGAAACAGGAAAAAAACGGCAAACCGGGCCGAAGCATGACGAGGGTCTTCGTCCCCCGGCCGATCCCGGCCTTGAGAAAGCCCCGGGCGGCGGCGTCGGAGTCGCGGTCAAGCTCCCGAAAGGTATGGCTGATCGTGGCCAGCCCGCCCTTTTCGCCCGGGCCGGAGCAGATAATCACCGCCGGCTTGTCCGGGTGGCGCGAGGCCATGTGGCGAAGCCGTTCGGCAATGTTCACGTGGTTGGCCATTTTCCCCTTTCCCCCAACTATTCGAGACGAAAGCCGCTCAAATCCATCGGCCGATCGCCACTGAAACGGATCTCCCGGTTGGCCTCGTCGATGCGGGCCTCAATGAATTCGCGGGCGGCCGGGAAGTCGACGCTCATCTCTTCGATAACGTCCTCCTCCTCCGCTTCGCGGCGGAAATCGTCGAGGGCGGCAATGGCCTCCTCGTAGGCGGCGACGGCGCCGTTCCAGTTTTCCTGTTCCTGGAGGATGGTGCCGACGAGGTAATGGTAGGCCGGTGTCTCGCCGTGTTCAGCCCGGAGGCTGTCGAGTATTTCCAACGCGGCGTCCAGCCGTCCGGCATCGGCAAGGATGGCGGCGCGGTGGGCTTCGGGATTTTCCGAAAACAGGTTCGGGTACAGCCCGGGTGTGTCGAGTCGTTCCAGTTCGTCGATAATGGCGAAGGCCTGATCCGACTCGCCCTGTTCCTGATGAACCTGGGCGGTCTCGAGCCAGGCCGGACCGTCCTCCGGATTACTCTCGAGATGGCGGTAGGCGGCGTAGAGCCTGACCTCGGGGGAACAGTCCACCGTTCCCCACAATCCGAAGAGAAGGATGGCGCCGTAATCCTGCCCGGTCTTGGCCCAGTGCGTTTCCACCATCTGGGACAGGGAATCGTCAATGGGCGGCGGATCTATGTTGAAGCGGCCTATCATTCGTTGACTTTCTAAAATCGTATTGGTCACCGGCAAAAACGCGGTGTTGGTGGCTGCAATTGATAAACGGCGCTACGGCAAGCCACTCAGGCATCGCCGATAAACTGACGTATCCGCGCGGTAATGGCGTCGCCCGAGTCTTCGAGAAGATAATGTCCGGCGTCGTATTCGTCGACGCGGGCGTTCGGGAACCGTTCCCGCCAGATCTTGAGGAAGTACGGCGTGAAACACCAGTCCTTCATGCCCCACTGCACCAACACCGGAACATCCCGGAGCGCCGTCGGCAACCGGTCCTCGATATCCTTCAGGCATTTGTAGGTTGGACCGCGGTGGGCCAGCGGAATGTCGTCGACAAAGCGCTGTACCGCCACCCGGTTGTGCCAGTTGTTGTACGGCATGACAAATCCGGCCCGGACAGCCTTCCCGAGAGGCCGGACCGTGGTCAATCGCGTCGCTAGTCCGGCGAAGCCATTCAGGCCCCGGACGAGGATCGGTCCAAGCAGCGGCGGCCGACAGATCTTGATGCGGAGGGGCATATCGCCCCGGACCGACGCCGATGTGTTCAGGACGACCAGCCTGGCGATCCGTTCCGGATGGCGGACGGCAAAGCCGCAGCCAATGGGTCCGCCCCAGTCGTGGACGACAAGGGTAAAGCGCTGGTCATCCGGGAGGACGGCTTCAATCCACCCTTCGAGGGTGGCGATGTGGTGTTCGAGGTCATAGGGGAAGTTCTGCGGCTTTTCCGAAAACCCGCAGCCCAGGTGATCGATGGCGAGGCAGCGGTGCCGGTCCCGGAGAGCCTTGACCAGGTTCCGGTAAAAATACGACCAGGTCGGATTGCCGTGGACCATGACCACCGGTTCGCCGTCACCGTCGCCGTCGTCGATGTAATGGAGCCAGTGCCCGTTCACGAGGGCGCGCCGGGAGGCGAAGGGGTACTCCCGGGTAAAGGCCTCGCTTTCCGCCGCCTTCGGGTCGATGCCGATATCCCGCAGCCACTGGCGGTCGCCTGGCGTGACGAGATTGTCGCCGGCCCGTTGTCTCCAACTGTCCCTGGTCATGCGCGGTACTCCATTCCAAGCATCATGCAGGACAGGCCGCTGCCGATACCGAGGAGGGCGAGGATGTCGCCGTCCTTCATCGCCTTGTGGGCAAGGCCGAGGGCGACGGCGCCCGGCAGGGCGGCGGAGCCGGTGTTCCCCATGTACATGACGGTCGGGAAGTCCCGGTCCTCCCCGAGGCCGAGGGTCTCGAGGGTCAGTTTGGCATGGGTCCGGCCGACCTGGTGGGTAAAGATGTGCCGCGGCGTGTCGTTGGTCCAGCCGAGTTCCCCTTTGGTCCGTTCCCAGGTGCGGGCGGCGAGGGCGCAGCCGGCATGGAGCAGGCCCTCGGAATCGGTGTTCATGATCGGGCCTTCCGGCAGGGCCAGGCCGGGATCGGCCTTGCAGAGCTTGTTCCCTCCGGAATCGGTGCCGACCATGCCGCCGATGAGGCGGTGTCCGGGTGCGAGGCCGTCCCGGACGAGGACCACCGCCACCGCCGCCGATCCGATGGTGAGGCTGGCGAACTGGTCCTTGAGGCGGCGCTTGTCCGGGTGCCGGTCGGTGAGGAGGGCGTTCATGGTGGCGTCGTGGAGCGGTTCCGCCACTTCCCCGGAGACGACGATGCCGGCGTCGATCTGCCCGGCGTCGATCATGGTGGCGATGGTGGCCATGCCGTTCAGGACGCCGAGGCAGGCGTTCGACAGGTCGAAAATGGCGCAGTTCTCGCCAAGGCCGAGCATTTCGTGGACGAGGCTGGCCGTGGCTGGTTCAAGAAAATCGCGGCAGACCGAGGCATGGATGCAGCAGCCTATGCGGGAACGGTCGATACCGGACTGGCGGAGAGCCCGTTCGCCGGCCTCGGCCGCGACGGTGGACGACCGCGTTCCCGGGTTCCAGAAGCGGCGTTCAAAGATGCCGGTCATCAGTTCCAGACGGCCGGCCGACAGTTTAAGCCGATCGTAGACCGGCGCCAGCCTGGCCTCGATTTCGAGGCTTGTCACCA
This sequence comes from Planctomycetota bacterium, assembly GCA_020860865.1. Taxonomy (GTDB): domain Bacteria; phylum Planctomycetota; class SZUA-567; order SZUA-567; family SZUA-567; genus JAJBSZ01. The sequence goes on from JAJBTL010000133.1 coordinate 12,201, forward strand.
CCCGGGGAGGTTTCACCAGGGTGATGGCGGCGACAGAGGTGTTTCGAAAATGCACAGGACCATCCTTTAATTATATTGACCGAACGGGTGGCCCGGTCGCAACCGCGCCACCCGAAAGAGGAAAATAGCATACTCACTATACCATGTCATTATCTGGACAACGTGTCTTCCCGCACGGTCCGCACGTCTTCGATAATTTCCTTCGCCGGCTTCACCGGTTCCCGGCCGTACAGGTGCACCATGTCCCGGATGCCGCCGTACGGCGCATTGGCCAGTTGGTCCGACGTCAGGCGCCAGCGCCACTGGCCTTCCCCAAGGCCGGGCCGGTTCATCCGGCAACTGTTCGGCAGGTCGAGAACGTCCTGCATCAACACCATCGCCGTATTGGCGACAGACGAAAACGCCAGGCGCATAAGGTCCCAGGCCATGCCGGAGCCGTCGCGGCCGAGGTAGCGGCGGGCGCAGTCACGTTCCTGATCAAGGCCGTAGCGGTCCATATGGTCGTAGTCCGGGCCGGTGGCCTCGTACCAACCCCGGGTGGTGTCGTTGTCATGGGTGGCGACGTAGCAAACGGTATTCGGTTCGTAATTGTGCGGCAGGTAGGCTTCGGCGCCACTGGAAAAGGCGAAGTGAAGGACCTTCATGCCGGGGAGGCCGTTCTGGGTCCGGAGGGTGTCGACCTTCGGGGTGATGACGCCGAGGTCTTCCGCCAGAATAGGCAGGTTGTCGCCGAGTTCCTTTTTGAACACGTCAAAGAGGGCTTGCCCCGGGCCTTCGACCCAGCGGCCCTTGATGGCGGTGGTCTCCCCCTTGTCCACGGCCCAGTAGGCCTGGAAGCCGCGGAAATGGTCGATACGGAGCATGTCGACCATGGCCAGGGTGGCGCGGACCCGGCGCACCCACCAGCCGAAGTTATCGTCCCGGATGGCTTTCCAATCGTAGAGGGGATTGCCCCAGAGTTGCCCGGTGGCGGAAAAGTAGTCCGGCGGCACCCCGGCCTGGAAATCGGCCTGGCCGTCCTCGTCCAGGAGGAAGAAGTGCGGCTCCGACCAGACGTCGGCGGAGTCGTGGGCGCAGTAGATCGGCACGTCGCCGAGGAGCTTGATGTCCCGGTCCGTCAGGTAGCGCTTCAACGCCGCCAACTGGCGGAAAAAGATGAATTGGCAGAATTTGTGAAAACGCATTTCGTGGGCCAGGAGGCGGCGGAATTTCTCGATGCCTTCCGGGGTGTGGCGGCGGAGGTCACGGTCCGGCCACTCGTACCAGGGCTGGCCCTTGTAAAAGTCCTTGGCGGCCATGAAGAGGGCGAAGTCGTCGAGCCAGCTTTTGTGGATCTGGCGGAACAGTTCGAATTCCCGGGCCAGGTCCGCGTGGGCGCGGGCATCCAGGAACCGATCCTGCGCCTTCCGGAGGGCGCGCTCCTTGAACGCGGCGGCGGCGGCATAGTCGGCGTACATGGAATTGCCCGGAGCGCCGTTCAGGTCGTTCCGGTCAAGGAGTTCCAGTTCGACCAGGTTGTCGAGGGAGATGAGGAGCGGGTTGCCGGCGTAGCTGGACATGGTCTGGTACGGGCTGTTGGCGCCGCCGGTCGGCCCGAGGGGAAGCACCTGCCAGACGCCGATGCCGGCCTTGTGGAGAAAGTCGGCGAAGTCGCGGGCGGCCTGGCCGAGGTCGCCGACGCCGTGGCCGCCGGGGAGGGAGGTCGGATGGAGAATGATGCCGGCAAGTCGGGGAAAGGGCATGGTGGTCTCCTTCGGGGAATGTGAATCAGGGAAAACGGGCCGCCGGCAAAAGAAACCGGCGGTGGACGAGAATGATGCCCGTCAACCGCCGGTGCCGTAATGGGAACGATATTTATACGATGTGTTGTAAGCTCCCAGGCACGTCCGACTACGCTTTACGATAGACGTTAAGACCGACTTTTTCTTCGCGATCGGGGATGGTGACATTGCCCTCGGTCGTGCCGATGATGATGGTCTTGCCGCTTGACGAGGGACCGAATTCCTTCGTCAGATCAACCTTCAAGGTCAGGATGTTGCCTTCCACCGACATTTCCACGTTTTTCATGCTTTTTCTCCGAACTGTGTCCCCGGGAGGCCAGGGACATCCTCCTCCGTCATATACCAGGCGTATTCTGATTTTCAGGAAACGCTTTTCCCAAGCCTGAAGCGCGCACAAAGGTTACACGATCAAATAACCATATTTTCACGCGCTTCAGTTATATCAGGCAAAAATACGCCACATATTTTTTGAAAGGGGGAAGCCCGTTCCTTCCCCGGGTGCACTGTACCAATTCCACCGGCATGTGTAAAGGGACGATTGACGCGCCCTCCAATTTTTCAGAGAAACCACTCCACCGCCTTCACGCGAAGACCCCATACCGGAACCACGCCGCCCCCTACAGAATGGCGGCGGCGGCGGCGGCGAGGGGCGACCGCTCCGCCTTTTTCAGCATGATTCCGCCGAACAAACCGTTCGATTTCATCCGCTCGACACAGTAGATAAGCCCGTTCGACGAGGAGTCGAGATACGGGTTGTCAATCTGGTACGGGTCGCCGGTGAGGACAATCTTGGTGCCGTCGCCGGCGCGGCTGACAATGGTCTTGATTTCGTGCGGCGTCAGGTTCTGGGCTTCGTCGACGACGATGAACTGCTTGGCGATGGATCGGCCGCGAATATAGGTGATTGCCTCGAGTTCAAGGAGGTCGTTGTTGATGAGTTCCTGCACCTTCCGGTCGGCGACCTTGCCGTTCATCTGCTTCCCGCCTTCCGGGCCGACATGCATGAGGAAGGACAGGTTGTCGAAGACCGGCTGCATCCAGTTGGCCATCTTGGCGTCCTTGGAACCGGGCAGATAGCCAAGATCCTTTCCCATGGGAATGATCGGGCGTGTGACGAGGATTTTCTCATACCCGTACACCATTTCCCGGTTTGTTTCGATAAGGCGGTCGTCAATCCGGAGCGCCTCGAGACCGGCGGCAAGGGCGAGGAGGGTCTTGCCGGTGCCGGCGCCGCCGACGAGGGCGACCAGTTTGACGTCCGGGTCCATGAGGAGTTGGAGCGCCATCTCCTGTTCCTTGGACCGGCCCTTGACGCCGTAGGCGCCGCGCCAGGCCGGGTTCATCGGCCTGATGCCGCCGCCGCCCTTTTCACCGCCGGAGGCGCGGGCCAGGGCGCTTTGGCTCGGGTTCGACACATTGGTCAGGACGACGAATTCGTTCGGGTAGAGGTCGATACCGGGGACGGTGGCAGCCTCTTCCTTGAACAGGCTGTCGATGACGTCCCCGGGGACGGTCAGTTCCCGGAAGCCGGTGTACATTTCGTCGGCGTTGACCTTGTCCCGCATCCAGTCCTGCGGTTCAATGCCGACCACCGCCGCCTTAATCCTGAGGTTCAGGTCCATGGAGACGAGGATGACATCGTCGTTCTGGTGGGTCAGTTGGATATGGACGGCGGCGCGGAGGATGCGGTTGTCCGGCATGTCCCGTTCAAGGCCGGGAGTGGCCTCGAGGTGGTCGTCCTCGATAACCATGATGCGGCCGCCGTCGTCGTTATGGATAATGCCTTCGGTGAGGGATATGGGCTCCCGGCCTTCGTTCTTCGCATAGGCCTCCTCTTCCTCCCGGAGACGGTCGATGTAGCGGATGACGGCGCGGGCGTTCCGGCCGAGTTCGTCCGACTTGGTCTTGAACTTGTCCAGTTCCTCGATGACCGTCATCGGCAGGACGACGACGTTGTCCGTGAACGAGGTCAGGGCGACGTTGGTATGGAGGAGGACGTTGGTGTCGATGACAAAGTATTTTGGCATGGCGATTCCCCTCATGTTTGGCGGTGACGCTACGGGTGAATGGTGTTACGACTGGACCTGCAGGGCCAGGATAAACGTCGCCAGCTTGGAGTCGAAGGCGTGGCCGGCGTCTGCTTCCCGGGTATAGAACGTCATGAGATCCGACCGGGGCACGAGGATGGTGTCGATATTCTCGGACGGATCGAATTCGGTGGTCGGGGTGCGGTTTTCCGGGGCGTCCTCGTCGATGTCGGCTAACACCATGTTGACGTTTTCACTGGACAATCCCGGTGTCGTGTAGGCCGGGGGATAGACCTGGAGATTCGTCGCGGTATAACCGATCTCTTCCCGGAGTTCCCGGGCCGCCGCCTCCCGGGGGCTCTCGCCGTCGTCTATCAGTCCGGCCGGAAACTCGTAGAGAAACCGGTTCGCCGGCGGCCGGAACTGGCGGATGACGATGTACCGGTCCGCCCGGATAAGACGGGGGATAACAAGGACGGCGCCGAAATCCCGGAGCCGGTCCGCCACTTCCCACTTCCGGCTCACCCCGTTCGCGTCGCGCCAGGTCAGGACCTTGGCGACTATGAATTTTCCGGTATGGACGATGGTGGCGTCGGTGACTGCGGGATCGTCGGCCATGGGCGGTATCCTGTCCGGCCGGGGCCGGGGGTGAATGACGGGTTTGGCTGTACCACAGAATTATCTAGGCGCGGACGTCGACGCTTTTTACGCGCCATCCCAGAAGACGCCTGTTTGTTTCTTCTGTTTGCCCTTGCCGGGCGGGGCGTTTTTGGCCGCTTCCAGATACTTGTCGTAGGCCTTCATGATGTCGGCGGCGTCGCTCCCGAGGACATAGGCGAGGTTTTCCCGGCTGGCTATGATGCCTTCGCTGCGGCAGGCCCAGTAGGCCACGCGCAGTTTGGCCCGGTTGAGGTTTTCCCTCTCGTCCCGGGACAGGTAGGTCTTGGCCCGCATGTTCTGGATGTACTTTACCGCATCCACAACATCGTCTGGCGGGTTCGAACTGGACATCTAATCGCTTGCCTCCAAGCTTCGGAATAGTACAATGATACCGGAATGGGGGCAAAGGATCAACAATGGAGAATGAAAACCGCCTGGAGGTACGGGACCTGTCCGTCAGCTTCCGCTTGAACGATCGTCTGGAAGCCCTCGCCGTGGACAAGGTGTCGTTCCACGTCGGCCACGGCGAGACCCTGGCCCTGGTCGGCGAATCCGGCTGCGGCAAGTCCGTCACCTGTCTCGCCCTCATGCGCCTGTTGCCGGTGCCGCCGGCGCGGATAGTCGGAGGCGAAGTGATACTGTCCGGCCGGGACCTTCTCGGCCTCCCCGATGCCGACATGCGCGCCGTTCGTGGCACCGCCATGTCGATGATTTTCCAGGAACCGATGACCAGCTTCGACCCGGTCTATACGATTGGCGATCAACTGGCCGAAGCCATCCTCGCCCACGAGCGCCGCGCCGATCCGGAAGCGGTGACGGAACGCGTCGCCGACGCCATGGCCTCGGTCGGCCTCCCGGATCCGAAAAATCTCATGCGCCGCTACCCCCACGAACTGTCGGGCGGAATGAAACAGCGCGCCATGATAGCCATGGCCCTCCTCGGCAACCCTGAAATCATCCTCTGCGACGAACCGACCACCGCCCTCGACGTCACCATCCAGGCTCAGATAATGGACCTCCTCGCCGCCATCCGGGAGGACCGGGGCATGTCGATGCTGTTCATCACCCACAACCTCGGCCTTGTCGCCGAACTGGCCCAGCGGGCGGCGGTGATGTACGCGGGACGCATTATCGAAACGGCGACGGTGGCGGACCTGTTCCACGAGCCGCTCCACCCGTACAGCGCCGGCCTTCTCGCCAGCGTCCCCCGCCTCGGCGTTACGGTGGACAAACTGCAAACCATCCCCGGGTCGGTCCCCGGCCTGGCCGATCGCCCGCCCGGCTGCAAGTTCGCGCCGCGTTGCGATTATGCCGAAGCCATTTGCCGCGAGGTCGATCCGGCTCTCGAGGACCGGGGCGGACGGCTCTGCGCCTGCCACTTCCCCGGCGTCGCGAACGGGAGGCAAAACCGGGAGAGGGGCATCGGCACCGGCCCGGCGACGAACAGCGTCGGCACCGTGTTCTGCGGATCCGTCCTCACTACCATTCCGCCGGCCCGGCAGTGGTCCTGACCGGCTGCCGTTCTCTATGGAACCCTTATCAATGACAGCAACCGAAAGCGTGAACGATACCCTGACCGCCTCAGTCACCGATGCCGACACCGGCACCACCGACGATGATGTGCTGATCCGGGCGGAAAACCTGACAAAACACTACCCGATCAAATCCGGCGTCTTTGGCCGGGAGACCGGCCGGGTCCGGGCGGTGGACGGCGTGTCCCTCACCGTGCACAAAGGCGAGACGTATTCCCTGGTCGGCGAGTCCGGCTGCGGCAAAAGCACCACCGGCCGCTTGTTTCTCCGTCTCGAAAAACCCACCGCCGGATCAGTCGTCATGGACGGGCGGGACATCACCCAGCTCCGGGGCCGGGCGCTCCGCACCTTTCGTCGTCAGGTGCAGGTGGTTTTCCAGGACCCGTTCTCGAGCCTGAACCCACGGATGACGGTCGGGGGGATTGTCGAGGAAGGCCTCATTATCCACGAACCGAAGATGACGCCGATGGCCCGACGCGAACGGGCAAGGGAACTTCTCGCCCTCACCGGCCTCGGCGCCGACGCGTTGGACCGCTTTCCCCACGAATTTTCCGGCGGTCAACGCCAGCGCGTCGGCCTCGCCCGCGCCCTCGCCACCGATCCGAAATTTCTGGTGGCGGACGAGGCAGTGTCGGCCCTCGACGTGTCCATCCAGGCACAGATCATTAATCTTCTCCAGGAGCTTCAGGGACGGCTGGGAATCGCCTACCTCTTTATCGCCCACGACCTGGCCGTGGTCCGGCACCTGTCCCGGCGGGTCGGGGTCATGTACCTCGGCCACCTGGTCGAGGAAGGCCCGGCGGCGGCGGTGTTTGAAAACCCGCTCCACCCGTACACCCGGGCGCTCCTCTCCGCCATCCCGGAACCCGACCCGGACCGGCGGAAAAAACGGGTCATCCTCAGTGGCGATGTCCCCCGGGCTGACAACCCGCCGGCCGGCTGCCGGTTCCATACCCGTTGTCCGGAGTGTCGGCCGGAATGCACGCAGGGGACCATCCCGGAAGTGACGCCGGAACCGGGGCACCGGGTCAAGTGCGTATTGTATGCGTGAACGGCACAATGCTTCTCTGTAATTGAATGGGGTGGCAGCGTTCATTACCGTGTGGATGTTTTGGAAAGTGGAATCTATGAGAGTTGCGAAAGTTTATATCGAAACGTCGGTCTTCAACTTCGTTTTTGCCGACGACGCACCAGAAAAACATCGGGATACGATTGAACTTTTTATGGAGATAAAGCAGGGTAAGTACATTCCCTACACGTCGGATACCGTTATACGAACAGGCAAGCGAACCCAAAAGGAGCATGATGCTCGGGCTGATTGGCGAATACGGCATGACAGTCATCCCAGTCACACCGGAAGCGGTTTCCCTTGCGGAACTGTACGTATTGGAAGGCGTCATCCCGCGAAAATACCGGACAGACGGCCTTCATATCGCCTCCGCCACAGTGCAGGATTTAGATTTTATTGTCAGCTTTAATTTCAAACATATAGTCAAACGCAAGACGATCACCATGACCGAAGGCATTAATTTGCGTGAAGGCTACAAAAGGATTGGAATATATTCGCCGACGGAGGTTATCGAAAATGTCGAGTGAAAATAACACCCTGAAAGAATTGTACTCCATCCGGGCAAAGATATCGGAAGAAATAGACGGAATGACACCGGAGGAACAAGCTGTTTATTTTAAAAAATGCGCGGAAAAAACTATGGCCGATTTGGGTATCCCGCTTAAACGCCCTGAACCGGAACCGGCACTGCGGAAGTAACATCACGGTATCGTAGACGTACATCGCGATGCGTCTACGGTTCCACCAGCGTCGTCTCCGTATCACCACCAGCCGGCCACTGTCTATTCCCGGTCGGCCACGCCGTTCTACCGGTTCCACACTATATAGATAAGCGACATTACCGACTCCCGCTCCGGGTGAGGAAGAAATCCCATATTCCCTGTTTTCGGATGAAGTGCGGCGGATATAGTATAGTATTATATATTCTCGAACCCCGGAACCGCTTCCAATAGAGATGGAGACTGTCATGAACCGCGTCATGTCCGCCGCTGTCGGCGCTGTACCGTTTGATCTCGCGCTTATCAATGCCAGTATCGTCAATGTGAATACCGGGGAGGTTTATCCGGGGGAAATCGGCATAGTCGGCGACCGCATCGCCTACGTGTCGGAACCGAACGAAACCGGCCTCGACGCCGCCTCGCGGTACGACTGCGGCGGCCGGTTTGTTCTGCCCGGGCTTATCGACACCCATGTCCATATGGAAAGCGGGATGATGACGCCGGCCAACTTCGCCCGCACCGTCATCCCCCACGGCACCACCACCATCCTCGCCGACCCTCACGAGTTCTGCAACGTCCTCGGCCTTGACGGCATGGCCTACTGCGCCGAGGCGAGCCGGGACATCCTCCTCCGCGTTCTCCTGGCCGCCCCGTCCTGCGTGCCGTCGATGCCGGGGGAAAGCAACAAAATGGCTTTCGGCCCGGACGAGGTCGGCCGCCTCCTTGACATCCCGGCCGCCGCCGTCCTCGGCGAAGTCATGGATTATGTCGGGGGTGTGCGGCAGGACGACCGGATGATGGCCATCCTGGCCGAGGCCCGGAAACGGGGCAAAATAATCCAGGGCCACATCATCAACCCGACGGCGCGGGAACTGGCGGCGTACATGGCCGGCGGCGTCGAGTCGGATCCCGAATCGCGGTTGACCGACGAGGCGCTCCGGAAGCTCCGGTCCGGCCTCGTCCTCGAGTGCCGGAACGGGTCGAGCGCCCGGAACATCGCCGCCCTCGCCCCGGCCCTCAAGGCGGCCGGATACCCGGTCAACGCCACTCTCGCCACCGACGACCGGGAACCGGACGACCTCCTCCACGACGGCCACATCGACGAAGCCATCCGCCAGGCCGTCCGGGCTGGGGTGCCGCCCGTATACGCCGTCCAGATGGCGACGCGGAACGCGGCCCTGTTCCTCGGGCGGAAGGATATCGGCGGTCTGAAACCGGGAGCGGTGGCGGACATTGTCGTGGCGGACAGCCTCGACGACTTCCGGGTCGGCGCCGTATTCGTCGGTGGCGTCCTCGCGGCCGAACGTGGCGAACTGGTGATAGACATCCCGGCCGGAACATCCCCCATTGAACAACGGAACACAATGAACCTGGCGCGGCTCCCGGTACGGGACGACTTCCTCGTGAAGGCGACGGGTGAGACCGTCCTCCTGAACGCCATGTCGTTCCTGAACGGCGATCCGTTCCACACCACCCTGGCGCCGACGCGCGTCCCGGTGCGGGACGGCATGGCGGACATCGGGTCGGTGGACGGGCGCGTCACCATGGCGGTCCTCGAGCGGCACAACGCCACCGGGAACATCGGTGTGGCGCCGGCGGCGAACATCGGCCTTCAGCGCGGCGCTGTGGCCGGGACTGTCGCTCATGATTCCCATAACCTCTTTGTGTTTGGGAAAAACGTCGACGACATGGTGGCGGCGGCGACGTGCCTGGCCCGGTCGGGCGGTGGCTTCGCTGCTGTCTTGGACGGGGAGGTGTTGGCGGAAATCCGGCTGCCCGTCGCCGGTCTCGTTTCGACAAAGCCGGTCCGGGAACTGGCGGCGGAGGTGGATGCGATGAAAATCGTCCTCCGGGAACTCGGCATCGACAACCATGCGCCGGTCAATTTCCTCACCTGGTTCTGCCTGGCGGTACTGCCGGAGGTCAGGCTGACGGACAAAGGCCTGGTGGAGACCACGACGCAAAGGATGATGCCGCTGTTCGCGTCGTAGTGCCTCAACCCGTGTTTAAACGCAAAAAAACCGCTGTTCGCAACGCGGCGAACAGCGGTGAAAGAGGTTTTTGAAAAGGGTCTTTATAAAGCCCGTTACTCGCCCAAAACCGCCGAAAACCGGTCCGACACCCGCCGCTGCACTTCCGCTTCCGACACCACCTGACCGGCCGACATGATTATGCGGCGGCGGCCGAACTTTGCCACGTCTGGATCGTGGGTGACGATGACGATGGTGCGACCCTCTTC
>JAJBTL010000295.1:0-11393 GCA_020860865.1 Planctomycetota bacterium
GGCCGATGACGGCCGTGGCGATTTCGACGCCTGATTCAGGTCTGGCGGTGCGGCGCATTTCGTCCGCCATGGCGGCGCGACGCGTTTCGTCCTTCCACAGGGAGACGACGAGAGGGGCGAACGTTTCCGTCGAGGCTTTCGTCTCCTCGTAGGAAACGGCGGCGCCGGAGGCGGCGAGTGACAGCGCGTTCAGGCGCTGGTGATCGTCCATCGCCGACGGCAGCGGCACGAGAATCGCCGGCAAACCGGCGGCGGCGAACTCGGCCAGGCTGATAGCGCCGGAGCGGGCGACGACCAGCCGGGACCGGCGGTACAATTCTTCCATGTTATTGTAAAAACCGTAGACCTCGGCATCGACGCCGGCGGACCGGTACATGGCGCGGATCTGGTTTTCGTGGGCCGGGCCGGCGACGTGGATGAGGTGGCAGCCGGTCTCGCCGACTATGCGGCGGGCGGCGTTGGCGACGATTTCGTTAAGGCGTTTCGCGCCCTGGCTTCCGCCTATGACGAGGAGCGAATCGCCGTTCACCGGCGGTTCCGAGCACATGTCGAGGAACGCTTTTCTAAGGGGCGACCCGCTCGCCTGGAACGTGGCCGGCGACTGCCGGAAAAAGTTCCGCGCCTCCTCGAACTGCGAATGGATCTGCACCGCCCAGCCGGAGAGGAGCCGGTTGACCCGGCCGGGGACGGTGTTTTGTTCCAGAATTACGACCGGCACCTTCATGAACCGGGCGACGATGCCCGGCGCGGCGGCGGCGAAACCGCCGAGGGCGACAAGGACGTCCGGCCGTTCCTTCCGAAACAGGCGGAAGGTCTGGTAGAGGGCATAGGCGAAGCGGGGCGCATTGGCCGGCTTTCGCCAGTTCAGTGGCGATCCGCGTCCGGCCGCCAGGAGTTCCAGGCGGTAGCCGGAGCCCCAGAGGAGTTCCCGGTCGAGGCCGTCGTTCGTTCCCAGGAAGGCGATTTCGGTGTTTGGTTGCAACTTCTGGAGCTCGTCGGCGAGAGCCATGCCGGGGCAGATGTGGCCGCCTGTGCCGCCGCCGGCCAGCCAAATTCTCATAATAAAGCGCCTCCTCGGTGCGTGCGGTTGGAAAATATCGCGTAAAGCAAAGCCTAAGAGCCTATCCCGCTATCAACGTGGAGCGGATTTTGGTCATGGTGCCTGAGATGCGAGGCGCCGCGACAAGGCAATGCGAGCCATTGGTGCGGAGCGGCAACGAAGCAGCTCAGGCACCAGGGCCGAAAGACGCCCGCGTTGATAGCGGGAGAGGCTCTTAAACACAACAAACGCCACACGCGGCATGCGTGAGGCTGAAAAATACATTGTACGGAAAGCCGTCGTGGCGTGACCGTCAAAATCTGGAGTGAATTCGAAACCGCCGTGGACGTTCTCATTCGACACGGGGAACAACCGGCCTCCCGGCCATCAACCGGTACCGCTTTCGACAATTTCCGAGCGGAACGCGGCGATGGGCCGATACTTGACTGTCAGGTCGTCCGGATTTTCCGCCGCGACCGGAGCCGGACGGGTAATCGCCAGCATCAGGCCGATCATGGAATAAAACACGACAAGACCGGACCCGCCAAAACTGACGAACGGGAGCGAAATCCCCTTCGGCGGCAGCAGTCCCGTGACGACACCCATGTTGAACACGGCCTGGCCGCCAATGAGGATGGTGAATCCCGCCGCCAACAGGGACCCGAACCGGTCCGGCGCCTTTTTGGCAATGGCCAATCCTTGCCAGACAAGTATAGCGAAGAGGAGAACGATGGACAAGGCCCCAGCCAGGCCGGTCTCCTGCCCGATCATGGCGAAGATGGAATCGGTGTGCGCTTCCGGGAGATAATCCAGCTTCGACGGCCCCTGCCCGAGCCCGACGCCCCACAACCCGCCGGAACCGATGGCGACTTCGGAGGCGTTCGTGTGGTAGGCCTCGCCGGCAGCCCAGGTGTGGACCCGGCGGTTAATGTAGTCGAACTTGGTGTAGCCATACCAGGCGGCGGCCGGAATGGCGGGAAGAATGAGGAGAAAAAACTGCCAGAGCCGGACGCCGCCCGCCAGCATGAGGACGCCGAGGGCGCTGGCGAGAAGGGAGGCGGTGCCGAAATCCGGTTCGACGGCGACGAGGCCGATGGCGACCGCGCACATGCCGCAAAGGGGAATGACGTGCCGGAACAATTTCGGCCTGCCGTCGGGTATTCGCGCGAGAAACGCGGCGATGACGACAATCATGCCGATTTTCGCCAGTTCCGACGGCTGGACATTGAAGCCGGCAAAGCGAAACCAGCGGTTGGCGCCGTTGACCCTGGTCCCGAGAGGCGTCAGAACACAGGCGAGAAGGCCGTAGGTGGCGAGGAGGATGGGCCAGCGGAGACGGAGCCAGAAAGTATGGGGAATCCGCGACAGGACGAACAGCGCCACGACGGCGACGCCAAGCCAGGAAAACTGGTTCCAGGCGTAGGACATGCTCCAGCCGCCGCCCCGGGCGGCGCGGAAGGCGCTGGCGGAATAGATAATGATGATGCCGAATCCGGTGAGGGACGTGACAATCATCAACAAGGCGGCCCGATGCCAGGCCAGGCTGGAATCGGTTATCGGTGCGGCGAGAGGGGTTTTCATCAGCGCTCTTGGCCCTTTTAAAAATCAGTCGGTGTATTTCGGGGCTTTGAGCGGTTGTAAAACTCCAGTACCGTCTAGTGCATCTTAAGAAGCCCCAGACTTATTATCGACAGGATAACGCCGGCAATCCACAGTCTTACGACAACGTGATTTTCTTTCCAGCCGCTGTATTCGAGGTGATGGTGGTACGGCGCGATTTTAAATATGCGCCGGCCGTAGAGGCGGAACGACGCCACCTGGAGAATCACCGATACCGCTTCCCAAACGAAGATGCCGCCGGCGACGATGAGGGTGATCTCGTTCTTCGTGACAATGGCGAGGTACGCGAGGGCGGCGCCGAGGCTGAGGCTGCCGGTGTCGCCCATGAATACCATGGCCGGATTGGCGTTGAACCAGAGAAAACCGAGAAGGCCGCCGAAGAGGGCGGCGCCGTAGACGAGGAGTTCGCCGGATCCGGGAACCATGGGAATGCGGAAAAACGCGCAGAGCATGGCGTTCCCGACGATATAGGCGAGGATGGAATAGGTCGCCACCACCATGATGGTGCAGCCGGTGGCGAGGCCGTCCAGGCCGTCCGTCAGGTTGACCGCGTTGGAACACGCGAGCAGGATAAGGGCGGCGAACAGCCAGTAAAAAACGCCGAGGTCGGGGCCGACTTCGTTCCACTTGGTGAACGGGATGACAATCCGCGTCGGCGCCACGACATTCTTTTCCGTCGTCGCCTCCTCTACCTGCTCCTGCCGGTCTCCGGCCGGCGGCGCCGTCATGTTGAACCAGCCGGCCTGGCTCCCGAGGGCGAGAAGGACGACGGTGACGACGGAGAGGATTATTTGCCCGCCGAATTTCTGCCGCTTCGCGAGGCCGCGTTTCCCCCAACCCCGGAGCTTCCACAGGTCGTCGACAAAGCCGAGGATGGCGAAGGAGACAAGGACGAACTGGCCAACCCAGACAAGCGGATTGGCCGGATCGCAGCAGAGAAAAACGGCAATGACGATGGCGGCGACAAGAAACAGCCCGCCCATGGTCGGCGTGCCTTTTTTACAATTATGAAGTTTTCCGAGCTCTTCCGCGTCCGGTTTTTCAACGTCCTCGGTGGCCCGAAGGGCGCACATCCGGCGGATAAACACCGGTCCGAAGGCGAGGGCCAGAAGGAAGGCGAGGATGGCGCCGACCGCGGCGCGGACGGTGATGGATTCAAAGACGCGAAGCGGGCCGAACCAGTCGCCGGCCAGGGCGAGGTAACGAAGCAAATCAATTCTCCACACTCAGGGTAACGTGAAAACACCGTGGCAATCGGGCGCGGCACTTCGCCCATGCAATCCAATGTACAAGCCGGCAACGACGGCGTTACACCTGGTGCGTCGGGAACCAGTCGAGGAGCTGGTTGACAATCCGTTCCATAAGCATTCCCCGGGACCCTTTGACAAGAATCTGATCGCCCTTTTTCAAAAACGTCCGGAGGGACATCCACAAGGCTTCCACCGAGGAAAAATGCCTGACCACGATGTGGGCATTGACCTGCGCCGCTTCCGCCATGGCGGCGGATTCGGGGCCGGTGGCGAACAACGCGTCCAGGTCCATCATGCCGATGGACTGGCCAATCTCCCGGTGCCAGCGGCGGCTGTCGGCGCCGAGTTCCAGCATGTCGCCGAAGACGACGATTTTCCTGCCGTCCGGCAGTTCGTCCAGGACTTCGATGGCGGCGAGCATGGAGTTCGGGTTGGCGTTGTATGAGTCGTTGATGACGGTGAGGCCGGCCGGCGTCCGGGTCGCCTGATGGCGGCCGGCCACCGGTTTCGCCTTGTACACGGCGCGAGCCGCTTCCGGGAGGTCGATACCGAGATGGCGGGCGGCGGCCATGGCGGCGAGGCAGTTTCCAATATTGTGGCGGCCGAGAAGCGGCAGAAGGACGCGGGTGTTTTCCACCGTGAACTCGGTGCCGGCGGCGGTGACCTTGATGTCCCGGGCGACAAGGTCGGCTTGCACTTCCGGATGGCTCGAAAACGTCGCGGCCCGGTGGATAACGGCGGAGCGGAGAATGTCGGCGTTTTCGTCGTCGGCCGGAAAGACGGCGAGGCCGTCCGGCGGCAGCCAGCCGAAGACGTCGGCCTTTTCCCTGGCGATGGCCTCGGTGTGGCCGAAGCCTTCCAGGTGCGACTGGCCGATGGAGGTGATGACGGAAATGGTCGGCACGCAGATTTCCCGCAGTTTGGCGATTTCCCCGGGATGGCTGGTCCCCAGTTCCATCACCGCCACCCAGGCGTCGTCCGGTTCGCACATCATCGATAGCGGCAGGCCAATGAAGTTGTTCCAGTTCCTCCGGGAGGTCCTGACCTTGCCACGGGATTGGAGGATGAGCGAGAGGAGTTCCCGCGTCGTCGTTTTCCCGTTCGACCCGGTGATGGCAATCCACGGGATAAGCGGCGGGTGCCAGCGGTAGCCGTTCGCCATGCGGCCGAGGGCGTCCAGAGTGTCGTCGACGATGACAAGCGGGAGGCGGCCGGCGTCGTGGGTCTTCTTTTCGACAACGGCGGCGACGGCGCCCGAGGAGGCGGCGAAGCGGATGAAGCGGTGGCCGTCCGTGTTGAGACCGTCGATGGCGACGAAGAGTTCACCTTCCCGGATGGTGCGGGAGTCGGTGGAGACGCCCTTGACCACCAGGTCGCCGGCGTCGGCGGGTTCGATTTTTCCGCCACACCAGCCGGCCAGTTCGGAGAGGGTAAGGTTCATATGCGGTCCCTTTCAGGAAGGGAACGGCCGCTCAGGCGGCGGAAGGCGTCCTGGACCAGTTCCCTGTCGTCCATGTGCCTCTTTTCCGTTCCAACGATTTGATAGTCTTCATGCCCCTTGCCGGCGACAAGGATGGTGTCGCCGGGCGCGGCCAGTTGCGCCGCCGCGAGGATGGCGGCGGGACGGTCCGGCTCCCGGACGACCTTGTCCGGATGCGTGAACCCGGCCATGACGTCCCGGATAATCTTCTCCGGATCTTCCGTCCGAGGGTTGTCCGAAGTGACGATGACGCTGTCCGAAAACTCTTCCGCCGCCTTCGCCATGAGTGGCCGCTTCCCCGGGTCCCGGTCGCCGCCGCAGCCGAAAACGGTGATGAGCTTTCCTTCGGCCAATGGCCGGAGCACCGACAGGACCGACCGGAGCGCGTCGTCCGTGTGGGCGTAATCAACAAAGGCTCGGCGGCCGGACGACGAGGCAATACGCTGCAACCGGCCCGGCACGCCGGGAAAACTCTCGATGGCGCGGCACACCGTATGGCGGCCGACGCCGAGGGCGGTGGCGGCGAGGATGGCGCCAAGGCAATTTTCGACATTGTGGCGCCCGACCAGGGGCGTCCTGAATTCGACAGCGTCGCCCGGCCAGTCAATCCGGAACGTCTGCCCGTCGAGGCTGGACGAAAGGATTTCCGCCCGGACCGCGACCAGGGGAATGTCCACCGTCTCGCCGGGTTCGGCCAGCCGGTAGCCGACGACGCGGGCGCCCGTTCCCCGGGCCATGCGGGCGCCGGCCGGGTCGCGGAAATTCAGAACCGCCACCGCGTCCCGGTCCAGGCCGAGAAACAGCTTCCGCTTGGCTTCGAGATACTGGTCCATGTCGCCATGGAAATCGAGGTGGTCGCGGGTGAGGTTCGTGAAAATGGCGGCGGCGAAACGGTGCGGATAGACCCGGTCCATGGCGAGGGCGTGGCTGGACACTTCGACAACGGCGGTGCGGCAGCCGAAGTCGCGCATCTCCGCCAGGCTCCGGGTAAAACGGACCGCGTCCGGCGTGGTCAGGGGTGCCGGTTCGAGGCGGTCGCCAAGATCGTACTCGATGGTGCCGAGCATGCCGCAGCGCCGGGCGGCATCATTAAATATATGGCGGACCAGGTAGGCGGTGGTGGTTTTCCCGTTGGTGCCGGTGACGCCGATGAGGTCGAGAACCTGCGACGGATAATCGTAAAACACGTTGGCCGCTTCGCCAAGGCCACGGCGGGCGTCCTCGACGACGATGTACGGAACGACCGGCCGGGGCGACGGGATCGCTTCGACCAGAAGGGCGGCGGCGCCATGCTTGACCGCGTCCGGGATAAAGGCGAGGCCGTCCGCCTTTGTTCCGGGAAAGGCGGCGAAAAGGAAGCCGTCCCGGACTTCGCGGCTGTCCGCGGTCAGGCCGAGAATGCCCGGATCGCCTTCGCCAGCCACTTCGGCATTGGTCATTTTGGCGGCAATATCCCTGAGACGCATGGCGATTCTCCGTAACGTGACGACGTTGTTTTCGCGGCCCGGCGGCGGTTCCGGCGGGCTTTTCCCTTCACATCCCACGTGGTGACGAATACAACCGTCCCGTTTGTAACCTTCGCTTTTACCCGATGACACCGGACCGAATTACCCGAACGCCTCCGAGTCGTCAATCATTTCCTCCATCCAGCGCGGATCGATTTCCTCGCTCATTCGGTTGTCGTCGTCCGGCGCGCCGATGGTGTAGATGACCGGCACCGGCGCCGGCTCGAACACCTTTCGGGGCAGGATGTCGGCCATTATCGGCGTGCCGTTGGCGGTCGGAACGCCCCAGTAGCCCATGAGGCGGCGGGCGATGGCGGCGCCGGGCGGACTGGCCGCTTCGCCGCCGTACTTGCCTGTTTCCCGGATGGAGACGCAGACGATGGCGCGGGGCTTGTCCCACGGCACCAGGGCGACGAAGTTGGCGGTATGGCGCTTGTTCGAATAGCCGATTTTCGGATTGGCCTTTTTCTCGTCCGCGTTCGCGATCATGTTGGCCGTGCCGGTCTTGCCGCCGAGTTCGTATTCCTTGATGTTGGCGCGGCGGCCGGTGCCGTCCGTGACCACCTTCCGGAGCACCCGGCGCATGGTGGCGGCGGTCTCTTCCGATATGACCCGCCGCCGCATGTGCGGCTGGGTCTCAAGGGCGAGGCCGCCCGTGGCGTCGAAGACGCGGCGGACAATGTTCGGCCGGGGCAGTTGCCCGCCGTTCGCGATGGCGGAATAGGCCGTCGCCATCTGAAGCGTCGTGACGTTGATTTCGTAGCCCATCGGCACCGAACCCATGGTCCAGTCGTTCCACTTCTCCGCCGTCGTGACGCGCCCACGAACTTCGCCGGGGAGAAGGCTCCCGGTCTTTTCCCCAAAGCCGTAGGCCTTGACGTACTGGCGCATCTTCTCGGCGCCGAGGCGCTGTCCGATACGGACCAGGCGCGGGTTGGTACTTTTGAGCCGGGCCATCACCCTTGTCATCCGCCCGTAGGGATGGATGTCCTTGATGGTGCGGCGGCCGCCGTTCATGGAGAAGGTGGCGCACTCGATCATGTCGTCGAGGCTGGCGACTTTTTCCTCAAGGGCGGCGGCGATGAGGAGAGGCTTGAACGTTGACCCCGGTTCCTGAATGGCGGCGACGGCGTCGTTACGGCGGGTCCGGGGGTCGACGCGTTCCCCTGTCTCCGGCATGGTGCCCGGGTGGTTCGGGTCGAAGGTCGGGTAATTGGCGATGGCGAGGATGTCGCCGGTCCACGGGTCCATGACGACGGCGTGGGCGTGGACTTCCGGGAACTCCTGTTTGTACCGGTCGACGGTGGTCTGGAGTTCTTCCTCGACAATGGCCTGGACGACGGAGTCGATGGTGAGTTCCACCGTCATGCCGTCGGAACTGCGGCCGTCCTCGACCATGGTCGAGAGGGCGCGGGACCGGGCGTCCCGGGCGACGAGACGTTTGACCGCGACGCCTTGGAGGAGGGAGTCGCAGGTCTTTTCGACACCTTCGAGGCCGTTCCCGTCGATGTCGGAGAAGCCGAGGATGTGGCTGGCCAGTTCGCGCTGGGGATAGACCCGTTCGTACTCCGGCGGGAACATGACGCCGGCGAAGCGGCCTTCGGCGTCGAGGGCGACGCGGCGCCAGCCTTCGGCATATTCCCGACAGGCCTTTTCTCCTTCCGGGTCGCGGGCGACTTTCCGCCGGCCGGCGAGGCGGAGCCAGCGGCGGCGGTTTTTCCAGGCGTCCGACGCTTCCCTTTTTGCCGCTTCCATGGCGGTGGCGAGGGCCTTGTACTGCTCCTCGCCGACGCGGCGCTTGACCCAGACAAAGCGGATGGGCTGCGGTTCGGCGTCCGGGTTGGCTTTCGGAACGCGGCGTTTTTCCACGCCTTTCGTGATGCGGTCGATGTCGGCGGGTGTCAGTTCGAGGAGAGTGGCCAGGGTTGATATGAGTTTTTCCGGCTTGGCGCCTTCGCTTTCCAGGAGGATTTTCGGGTCAAGGGCGCACGACCGGGTAGCGACGGACACCGCCAACGGAATCCCCCGGGCATCGACGATGGAGCCTCGGTGATCTCGTTCGGTGACCGGGCTGTAAAGAATATCGACGACTTCCTGGGCCTTTTCCCGGTGAAGAAGGACCTGAAGCTGGACAAGGCGGGCGCCGATGCCGAGGAACAGCACGGTGAGGAGGACGGCGAACACGCCGAGGCCGCGCGCCCGCGCCACCCGGACCGTCCCGTCCTGTCCTGTCGACGCGCCGCTCGCCATCCGCTTCGTCCCCTGAAAATCTGTTCGCCAGTATTGAAAAACGCCACTTTGTCACAAAGTGGACATGCTCAAGGTTTCCCTTGAAAAATCGTCATAGTCGCCATGGCCGTCGAACCGTCCGGCGGTCACCAGCCGGTGATGCTGGCGACGTCGGTATCTTCCGCGAAGATCCGTTCCTTCCGGGCCAGATCGTCCTCCACCGTCAGGCCCGGTCGGCGCTCGTGGTTGACCCGCTCCGTCGGGAGAACGCTCCCGAGGGCGACCAGGGGCATGCGTTGTTCACGGATGATTTCCGCCAGGCGGACGGGTGAGCGGAGTTCCTGCTCCTTTGTCCGGAGCCGGGCAAGGGTGCGTTTCATGTCCTCTTCCTGGCGGGCCAGATCGGCCAGCTTGTACCTGGCTTCGGTCTGCTTGACCGATTCGAAAATCATGCACCACCCGACCAGGGCGAGAAGAATGACACCGAGGACGAATCCGCGAATTTTCATGGTTGTTCTGGTCTCCATTTGCCTGACGTCATCGGGGACGCCACTCTCCGGAAAATATGGGACGGCGCCCGAACCTACAGCCGTTCGACAACTCGCAGCTTGGCGCTTCTGGCCCGGCGGTTCACGAGGCTTTCCTCGCGGCTCGCCGCCAGCGCCCCTTTTGTCACAGCCCGGGCGACGCCGAGTTCCTGCCACTTCAGGAAGGTCTTCTTGACCAGCCGGTCCTCGAGGGAATGGAAGGTCAGGACGCCAAGCCTCCCCTCCCCGGCCAGCAGCCGGCCGCAGACGGCCAGGCCCCGAAGAAGGGTGCCGAGTTCGTCGTTCACCTCCATCCGGAGCGCCTGGAAAATCCGCGTCGCCGGATGGATGCGTCCCCGGAAGGGAACGGCGGCCTCGACCAGCGCCGACAGTTCACCAGTACTTTCTATCGGCTTTTCCTGCCGTTTTTCTACAATCGTTTTGGCAATCCGCCCGGAAAACCGTTCCTCGCCAAGGCGTTTAAACAGATCCCGGAGCTTCTCGGCCGGCCAGGTATTGACAATGTCCCCGGCCCGAAGGCCGACGGACTGGTTCATCCGCATGTCGAGGGGACCGTCCTGCCGGAAGGAAAACCCCCGCTCCGGCTTGTCGAGTTGCAGGGACGACACGCCGAGGTCGAGGAAAATCCGGTCGGCCCGGGAGAGGCCAAGCGAAGGGATGGCGTCGGCCATGCCTTCGAACGGCGAATTGACAAAATCCACCCGGCACGGCACGCCGGACAGGTTTTCCCGGGCGAGGCGGAGCGCTTCCGGATCGCGGTCGAGGCAGACGAGATGCCCGTCCGGGCCAATCGCCTCCGCGAACAGCCGGGAATGTCCGCCAAGGCCGACAGTGCCGTCCACCACCACCTGGCCCGGCTGCGGCGCCAGGTAACGGAGCGTCTCGTCCGGCATAACGGGAAGATGGCTGTAACGCGGTTTCGATTCGTCCATTCCACAAAGCTCCTCATGGCGACGCGTCACGCGGAGAATCGCCTCCGCGCGACCGGCCATCCGGTTTTCCAATCAACAGTATTCGGAAAATACCTCGTCAATCCAAGGGCAAAGCGGAAATTTCTTTGCCGGATTGCCACGGAACAACTTTATTCAATTCGCCTATTGCCAAGTAAACGCGAATACTTACCATAAAAAGGAACGCGCCATGTGAGGGATGTACCGGAAAGCAATTCGATAACCACCACGCTCGTCACCCGCCTCCTCCTCGAAAGTAAAGGAACCGGATCATGGCAGAAGAACGTTCGCAATGGGGCAGTTCCTTCGGATTCATCATGGCATTGGCCGGTTCGGCCGTCGGACTCGGAAATTTGTGGAAATTCCCCTACCTGGCCGGACGAAACGGCGGCGGCGCCTTCCTCGTCATCTATATCCTCTTCATCTTCATCGCCGGCCTGCCCCTCGTTATCGGCGAACTCGCCATCGGCCGCCACACCCGCCTCGAGCCGGTGAGCGCCTTTGAACGATTGGACAGACGCTTTCGCTTCGTCGGCGTCCTCGGCGTCCTGTCGGGCGTTCTCATCCCCTGTTATTACATTGTTATTGGCGGCTGGGTGCTGGCGTATATTTTCCGGTTTGTTATGTACCTGTCCGAAGGTTTCCCGGCCGATATCGGCGCTTCGTTCGGCACCTTTATCGCCAACCCGTTCGAACCGCTTATTTGGCAAACGCTGTTCCTCGCCTTTTCGGCGTACATCATTTACCGTGGCGTCGAGAAGGGCATCGAGAA
>JAJBTL010000295.1:11403-22110 GCA_020860865.1 Planctomycetota bacterium
GCCTCCTCGTCATCATGATTGGCCGGTCGGTGACCCTCCCGGGCGCCACCGAGGGCCTCGTCTTCCTGTTCAAACCGGATTTCTCCAACCTCACCATGAGTGCGGTCATGGACGCCATGGGCCAGATGTTCTGGTCCCTGTCCCTCGGTATGGGCATCACCATCGTCTACGGGAGTTATATCCAGAAGAAGGCGAATATGCTGACAGGCGCCGTCGCCATCCCGATTATCGACACCCTCGCCGCCGTCCTCGCCGGCATGTGCATCCTTCCGGCCGTCTTCGCCTTCGGCATCGAGCCGACGCAGGGCCCGACCCTGACCTTCGTCACGCTGCCGCAGGTGTTCGAGCAGATGCCGTTCGGCATTTTCTTCGGCGTGGTGTTCTTTGTCCTCCTGTTCATCGCCGCCATCACCTCGAACGTCGCCCTGATGGAGGTCGGCGTCGGCTACCTGATGGACAGGCACAAACTCCACCGGCCGAAAGCGACGGTGATAATTTCCGTCCTCACTCTCGTCATCTCCATACCCTGTGCGCTCAGTATGGGCGTTCTCAGTGACAAGGCCGTCCTCGGCTTTCTGGCGCAAGGCCCGTTCGAAAGCATTCACCTCTTCGCCCTGAACGCCTTCGACTTTGTCGATTACATCGCCCAAAATGTCTTCATGATCGTGGCCGGACTGTTTACCTGCATCTTCATCGGCTACTATTGGACGGTGGACAGCGTCATCAAGGAAATCACCAATGACGGCGAAGTGCCGTTCCGGGGAGCCAGCATTCTCCGATTCCTCCTCCGCTACGTTTCGCCCGTGGTCATCTTTATCGTCCTTCTCCGCGCCCTGAATATTTTCGCGCTCCTCGAGACGTGGTTTCAGTAGGGAGAGGCGCCGGCCTTTCAGGGTACTGTTCCCCGGAGAACAGCCAAAATGGCCGGTTTATCGTGAAAAAGCGCCTGTTTCTGACGTGAACTACCTGTCCCCGCGACAGCCTTGACGAGGGGTTACCGCGATCAAGGGAGCAGTTCACATGCAAAAACCGGACATTAAAAAGCACTATCAACTTTATATAGACGGCCAGTGGCGCGATTCTTCGGACAACAGCACATTCGATGTATACAATCCGGCCACCGGCGAAAAGCTCGCCACCTGCGCCGCCGCCACCAAGCAGGATATCGACGACGCAGCCAAGGCCGGCTGGAACGCCGGGGACGCCGCGCGCCACACGCGCCCGGTCGACCGCGCCGCCATCCTCAACAAAATCGCCGACGTCATCGACGACAACAAGGAACGCCTCGCCGCCATCGAATCGACGGACAACGGAAAACCGATCCGGGAAACCCTGTCCGGCGACGTCCCCGATTCCGCCGCCCATTTCCGCTACTTCGCCGCCGCCATATCGGTCGAAGAAGGTTCCGCCGTCATGCTGGACGAGGACACCATGTCCATTATCCTCCGGGAACCGCTGGGCGTGGTCGGGCAGATTGTCCCGTGGAATTTCCCCCTCCTCATGGGCGCCTGGAAGCTGGCGGCCGGCCTCGCCGCCGGCTGCTGCATCGTCTACAAGCCGGCGTCCGAATCGTCCCTCAGCACCATGGTATTGGCGGAACTCATCCAGGATATCGTCCCGAAAGGCGTCCTCAATGTCACGCCGGGCGGCGGCAAAACCACCGGCGGGTACATCCTGGAACACCCGGACATTGCCAAACTCGCCTTCACCGGCTCCACCGAGGTCGGCTACACCGTCGCCCGCCAGGCGGCGGAAAAACTCATCCCCTCCACCCTCGAGCTCGGCGGCAAATCGGCCAGCATCTTCTTCTCGGACTGCGACCTCGAGCAAGCCATGGAAGGCCTGATGACCGGCATCCTCTACAACCAGGGCCAGGTCTGTTCGGCCGGTTCCCGGGTGTTTGTCGAGGATTCCATTTACGACAAATTCGTCGAGGAAGCGGTGCGCCGCTTCAAGAAAGTCAAGGTCGGCATGCCCCTCGAAGAGGATACCCAGATGGGTACCCTCATCGACGAAAAGCAGATGAAGACGGTCCTCAAGTACATTGAAATCGGTAAAAAGGAAGGAGCAAAACTCGCCTGCGGCGGCGAACGCATCACCGACGGCGACTTTGCCAAGGGCTGGTTTGTCCAGCCGACCCTATTCACCGAGGTGACGAACGACATGCAAATCGCCAGGGAGGAAATCTTCGGCCCGGTGGCGGTGGTTATCCGCTTCAAAACGGAAGAGGACGCCATCCGAATGGCCAACGACAGCGAGTACGGCCTGGCCGGCGCCGTGTTCACGAAAGACATCAACCGGGCCATCCGCGTCGCCCGCGCCGTCCGGACCGGCCGCATGTGGGTCAATACCTATAATGAAATCCCGGCCGGCGCGCCGTTCGGCGGTTATAAGAAATCCGGCATCGGCCGCGAGACCCACAAAATGCTCCTCGACGCCTACACGCAGGTAAAGAGCATTTTCATCAACCTATCGGACCAGACCGAATCGACGTGGGGATAGATCCCGACGCCGCGTTGGCACACTGACGGCAGGCGCCGTAAAAGATTCATAGTAAAAAAAGAACCCCGCGCTCCAATGAGGCGGGGTTCATGAATTTTCGTGGCACTGTGGCGACAGGCTCGTGCCGCTTAGATAAGACCGCTTACCGCGCGTATTCGGTAATCCTGAACTCACGGACCAGGGTGATTTTCACCTCGCCCGGACAGGTCGATTCGGTCTCGATCTGCTTGGCGATGTCCCGGCACATGCGGCTCGCTTCCGAATCGGTAATCTTGTCTGCCTTGACAATGACCCGAAGCTCGCGGCCGGCCTGGATGGCGAAGGAACGTTCAACGCCGTTGTACGAATTCGATATCGCCTCAAGCCGTTCCAGACGCTTGACGTATTTCTCCAATGTCTCGCGGCGGGCGCCGGGGCGGCCGGCCGACATGGCGTCGGCGGCCTGGACGATGGTGACGTACAGGCTGTCCGCCGCCGCGTCCGAGTGGTGGGCGACAATGGCGTTCACCACCTCTTCCGGTTCGCCGCAACGCTTCGCCACTTCGCCACCGAGTTCCGGGTGGGCGCCTTCCTCTTCGTGGTCGACGGCTTTCCCGATGTCATGGAGAAGGCCGCAGCGCCGGGCCAGCATTTCGTCGAGACCCATTTCGGCGGCGATGATGCCGGACAGGAAGCCGACCTCGCGGGAATGGTCGAGGACGTTCTGGCCGTAACTGGTGCGGAACTTCAGGCGGCCGAGCAACATGACTTCCCGTGGCTTCAGGTTCCGGACATCGAGTTCGAGAGCGACGGCCTTGCCCGTTTCTTCCACCACCTTTTCCATTTCGTCCCGGGTCTTCTGCACCACTTCCTCGATGCGGCTCGGGTGGATACGGCCGTCCGCCACCAGCTTCTTCATGGACCGGACGGCGATTTCCCGGCGAATCGGTTCGAAGCCGGACAGGACGACGACGCCAGGCGTGTCGTCAACGATGACGTCGACGCCGGTGGCGTTTTCGAAGACGCGGATGTTCCGGCCCTCGCGGCCGATGATGCGGCCCTTCATTTCATCCGACGGCAACTCGACGGTGGATACGACATGTTCCGTCGTGTAGTCGACGGCCAGGCGGTTGATGGCGGTGGAGATGTATTTCCGCGCATTGTCCTCGGCCAGTTCCTTGGCCCGGGCGTTGGCCCGTTCGACCAGGACGGCGATTTCGTGATCCAGTTCCTCGGTGGTGCGGGCCAACACTTCCTGCCGCGCCTCTTCCACCGAGAGATGGGAAATTTCGTGGAGTTTGGTTTTCTGCTGCTGGATAAGGTCGCCGATTTCCTGCTCGCGGACGGTCAATTCCTGGTTCTTGGCTTCGAGCCGTTCCTCGAGGCTGCGGACCTGGTTTTCCTTTTCTTCAAGCGCTTCCGACTTCCGGTCGAGGTTGTCCTCGCGTTTGACCAGGCGCTTTTCCTGCTGTTTGATTTCGTTGCGTTCGGACTTAATGTCGTTTTCGAGCTGTTCCCGGGCGGCAAGCAGTTCGGCCTTGGACCGGACCGCCGTTTCCTGGCGCAATTTTTCCGCTTCTTCCCGGCCGAGGCGGACGATTTCCCGCGCCTCGTTTTCGGCGGAATTCTTCTTGCTGATGGCGTAAACGTGCCGGAGTATCAGTCCGACAACGGCGCCCACGAAAAAGAGGATGATTCCCAATAGTACTGATGACATAAGAAGACACCTTCCATAGGACAATAACCGCCGCCACGCCAAGGGAATGGTGAGGCGTCGGGGTTAAACTCGTCTCCGTTCGTCCGGCCGGTGCGCGGTCGGTATGAGGAGCGATGGAAGGAGAACAGGCCGGTCCGGTTCAGGTACAAACCGTCCGGGCATAGTGTCCACGCCCTCACACGACCCGGCACCACGGCTGGCGTGGCGATGGGGACGAATGAAATGACCGCGCCACTGCGGTCATAAAACCAATTGTTTTATGGTAGCGGCGTCAGCGTGGAAGGTGTCGTGTCCAGTTGGACCATGGGCGCGGGGAACCTCGGCCGGTGCGGAACCGGCGGCGGGCGCGGATGGCCAGGCGAATTGTCCGAAAGGGTTCACAATGGAAGTTCGAAGGGATATCACGGAAGCGATGGCGGCCGCGCCGGCGGGAACCGGGTGCGGGAACCGCCGAGGCGGGACGAGTGCCGGGCACCCGGCGCCGGACAAAGTCCGGAGCCATGAGGCCAGAACCGATACGAGGGCTGTCACTCGCTGCACGTCGTCACTCCATATCGCGCCGCCATGACAGGCATGCGCAGTTGATCCGGAAAAATTGGACAAAACACTTTCATTGGCGCTGAAGCGTTATTAAACCTCGAATAATGCTGTAAATTTTAAAAAACTCATTTACCGTTGTCAATGTGTAAATGCTTCCGCCCGTGTAAATAGCGGAAACGCCCGGCAATACCGGACATCGTCCCCGCGCGGCGGCAAGGCCACAGTGAACGAAGAAAGCACCCGCCGGGCGAGGCGCGCGGCAACGCCGCACTGCCACGGGAAGGCGCTTCGGCCGCTATGCAGAACGGCGTTTTAACGATATTCCATCGCTTTTCTTTGTCCCGCCGCCCGGCTTGTTCCTCCGGTTGACCAGCCCCGGCCAGCCGGACAGTGAGACGCATCGTGTCAAATTGTCCCGCCATGCGGTTTACCGTATCACACCGCCCCGGGGCAACGCCATCGCCAGAACAGCGCTGACGAGGAGGAATCCGGCGTTCATCGCCATGGCGGCGGTGAGGCCGAACCAGCCCTCGACCACCCCCATGAACCAGGACACGACAATGGCCGCGCCGGTGATGGCCGAGAACAGGATGGTCGACACCCGGCCCTGGGCCGACGGGTACCAGGTATAGGCCAGGGTCAGGATCATCGGGATGGTGGCGCCGGCGAACAGCCCGGCGGCGATAGCCCCGCCGTATATGCCGAACTCGCTCCGGGACAGAAATCCGGGCAGGAGGAGGCCGCCGCCAAGAAGGAGTCCGGCCGCTATCAAAGGTTTCTCCCCGACAAACCGGGTAAGAATCGAACAACTTAAACGGCCGACAATAAGTCCGAGCCAGAAGGCGGACAGGACCGTCCCGGACCGGAGCGCGTCCAGCCCAAGCGTATCCCGGGAAAAGGTCGGGAGCCAGTTGTTGACGCCGGCCTGATGGCCGCTGTACAGAAAGAGGACAAGGCAGCAGAGAAGTATCCGGCCGGTTAAAACCTGGCCGAACCCGGTGCCGTCGCCCGCTTTTGTCGCCGTCGCCGGCTCCGGAACCGGTCCGGGTTGAAATGGATCTTCCCGCGTCCGGAGGAGGCGGTAGACGACCACCGCCGCCAGGCTGGCGACGCCGAGTATCAGGTACGATAGCCGCCACTGATCGAACCGTTCCAGAATCCACCCGGCGTATATCGGCCCGAAAAACGAACCAATCCCGAAACAGCAGTGGAGGAGGTTCATATAGAACCCCTTGTTCGCCACATGGAGCTGGGCAATGCTGGCGTTCGACATGACATCCACCATCGTCCCGGCAATGCCGGCAAGGAGGAGCATGACCAGGTACATGCCAAGGGACGAGGCGAACGACACGACGAAGACGAGAACGCCGAAAGCGCCGAGGGCGACCGGGAGGAGGGCGCGTTTGCCGAACCGCTCAATCAGGGCGCCACTGACGAAAATCCCGATAAAACAGCCGATACTTTGCAAGGCGATAAACACGCCGCCCTGGGACAGTTCGAGATTGAACTCGCCCGTCAGGCGGGTCAGGGTGGTGCCGATGATGGTGGTGAAAAAGGCGTAGAGGAGAAGAAAAAGGTAAATAAACCCGGTTTCCCTCAGCCGCCCGCGACTGCCCGGCAGTTCCGCCATGGCCTTCTCCTCGGTATCACCCGGACTCGCCCGGCCCGATCAACGCGACCATGGCCGGCAATCCATTAATCTTCGTCCTTCCGCGCCCGGGTCATCAGTTCCTCGAGCGCCTCGCACGGGTCTTTTCCGTCCCACAACACTCCCGCCACCTGGAAGGTGATGGGCATGTCGACAAAGTTCCGCCGGGCCAGCCCGACAGCGAGGCGGGTGGTGGTCACGCTTTCCGGCACGCCATTCATGCCGGCGAGGATGGCGTCCAAGGACTCGCCCGCCGCCAGTTTTTCCCCGACGTAGCGGTTCCGGGACAACGGCGAAATGCAGGTGGTTATGAGGTCCCCCATTCCGGCCAGGCCGGAAAAGGTCTGCGGTTCGGCGCCAAGCTGTGTGCCGAGACGGGTCATTTCGGCCAGACCCCGGGTCGCCAGGGCGGCGAGGGCGTTGTCGCCAAGGCCCATGCCGTGGATTATGCCGGCGGCGAGGGCGATAATATTCTTGACCGCGCCAGCGATTTCGACCCCGATCACGTCACGGCTGGCATAGACCCGGAACCGGTTCGTCGTCACGACCTGCTGGAGGTCCCGGGCGATAGCGAGTTCGTCGGAGGCGATAACCACCGACGCCGGCAGGCCCCGGGCGATCTCTTCGGCATGACTCGGCCCGGACAGCGCCGCCACCCGGCGGACGCCGAGAAGTTCCCGGATGACCTCGGTCGGCCGAAGGAATGTCTCTCCGTCCGGACTGCCGTCAAAACCTTTTGTCAAGGACAGGAACGGCGTGTCCGGGTCAACCGCACCGCCAAGGCCGGACAGGACCGGCCGGAGAAACTTACTCGGGACCGCGCTCACCACCAGGTCGGACCGGCCGAGGAGGGCCTGGAGGTCGGCCTCAAACCCGATCCCGTCCGGCAGCGGCGCGTCCGGGAGAAACAGCCGGTTTCGCCGGGACTGGCGCATTTCGTCCAGGTAGGCCGGATCGTGCCCCCAGATGGTGACGGCGTGTCCCGCCGACTCGAGCACCAGGGCCATGGCCGTGCCCCAGGCGCCGTCCCCGATTACCGCGATGTTGTTCCGTTCCTTCATGATAGGATGACTCCGTCCGTCAAGGGTACGGGACCTGCGTCCCGTGCTTTGGGTTAGTGAAAAGGCTTTTCAAAAAGGATTTTAATACGTTCAGAGGACTGTCTTACGGCAAATACGACGCCACTTCCCGCGCCGCCCTCACGGAGGCGTATTCGTCGCCGAGGGTCTCCCGGAGCGCCCGCAGTTTGGCCCGCATCCGTTTGTAGTACCGCTGATCCGACAGGAGCCGCCCTATTTCCTCATAGAGGTTTTCCGGCGTCGCGTCGTGCTGGATGAATTCCCGGACAAGCTGTTTGCCGGCGAGGATGTTCGGGAGCGAGACATAGGGAATTTTGACAAAATACTTGGCGATATAATAGCTGGCGGCATGGGCGGCATAACACACCGCCATCGGCGTGCCGAGGAGCGCCGCTTCCAGGGTGGTGGTGCCGCTCTTCGCCAGGACGGCAGACGACGCCTTCAGGAGCTCCTGCGAGTCGCCGGAGTGGTAATGCACCCCGTCCGGCATCGGCCCGTACGTGGCGAGGCCGTCCTGCTTGAGGCCGGGCGCCAGGCCGACCGCCACCTTGAGGTCGGGGAAGCGGCGGCGGAGAAGGCCGATTGTCTCCACCATCACCGGCCAATGGTATTTCAGTTCCGATCCTCTGCTTCCGGGAAAGACGGCGAGGACGCCGTGGGCCGGGTCGCTGTGGCGGCGGACATGTTCGACGCCGAGGAGGCGGGTCAGGGCGGACTCGTCGACGGTGCGGATCTGGTCGAGGGTGGGGTTGCCGACAAACACCGCGTCCACCCCTCGTTCCTGGAAAAACGGCACCTCGAACGGGAAAATGCACATGGTGCGGGTGATGTCCCGCTTGAGGTTTTCGATGCGCCATTCCTTCCAGGCCCAGAGCTTCGGGGCGATGTAGAAGAGAATCGGCAGGTCGGGCCAGCGGGCCCGGACCTTCTTGGCGAGATGGAGGTGGAACGACGCCGCGTCGACCAGGACGAGGGCATCATGACGCTCTTTCGCCAGGGTGTCGAGGATGCGGTTTTCCGCCCAGCGGTAAAACGACAGGTGCGACACCGCTTCCCAAAAGCCCATGACCGCCTTCCCGGTCATGTTGACGACAAGGTTGGCCCCGGCCTGGACAAGGACATCGCCGCCGGCGACGTTGACCGTCGTCCCGGGCTCAATCTTCAAGAGCTCCCGGACAAGGTTCGAGGCATGGCGTTCCGCCGACACCTCGGCGGTGGAGACAAACACTTTTGACATTGCGCGGCTGTCTCCTTCCTGGGGGCCTGGACCATTGCACGTCCGTGGCTTACATGCCAACGGCGCTGCGAGAATGAAAGCGGGTTGCCTGGACGCTTTGAAAACTGCTCCTAGTTTCACGCCTCTATGGGGAAAAGCAAGTGGTTTTTCCTAGCTCCTGCCGTGACAAAGAGGTAGCATACAATCATACCGAACGAAGTGAATCACGGGAAAAGCGACAATGGCAAAAAAGCACAAACGTCCAGCCAGAGCGACAAAAAAAGCGGGAACCCACTCAAGGGCTCCCGCAGTTTCCTCCTCCACAGCCACTCCAGGACCGGCCGGGCAGCAAACCGATACCCTCGCCACCGCCGGGCTCCTCCTTCTCGTGGCTCTCCTCGTCTCCCTCGTCCTCTATGCCCTGGAACAGGTCAAGGACGCGGTTTCGATATAAATGAACTACCGCATAACGCCAATTCCGTCAAGAGCGGAAGCAAATTCTTTTTACATTCAATTCATTACCGAACCATCGCCTACCAGTCGCCAATGGCCCGCCGGCCGGTTCGGCCGCCCGGCGTGGCCGAACCGCCGCCACGAACGCCACGGGTGCTTTCGTCCAGATAGTTCCGTTCGGCATAGCGGACGCCCTTCGGTTCGACATACTGGTACTGACCGCCCCTCACTTCGGTATAGAGGGCGAGCATGCGTTTTTTCCAGCCTTCTTCCCATTCTTCCAGTGATTCGCCGTTGTCGTGGATGAGGCGTTCGACTTCGGCCAGGGCGGCCTGGGTCAGGCGCCGGTTCCACTGGCGGTCGAAGTCGCGCGGTTCGCGGGCGCCCCGGGAGCATTTGTCGATGGTGGCCGGCACATCCACGCCCCACGCCACCCGGCAGGCGCGCATGAGCCGTCCCGATATCGGCACCGGCCAGCGCATGTACGGGTACGGGCGGTCCGGGTCGATGGCGGCGTCGATGGCCTGGCGGACCGCGCCCGGCCCGGCGCGTTCGAGTTCCTTTTGTTCCCGGACATAGATGGTGTTCCCGGTGGCCATGCGGAGGTCGAAAACGATGCCCCACATCACCGAATAATCGTCGGTGGAAATCTGGTCGCCCATGATGAGGTTCATGGTCGACCGGACAGACGGCATCCGCCCGGACCGCATAAGTTGGACCAGGTGGGTCAGCCGGGGCACATTGACCGATCCGACATCGTCGATGGCGATGGCGATGCCGTCGTGATCCTTTCGGATGGTGGCGCTTTCCATGTTCATGGCCATGCCTTCCGCCAGCCACAGGGGAACGGTCGGCAGCTTCGCCACCTTGTAGCCGGGGACCTGTTCAAACACTTCCTGGGGCGTCGGGTAGTGGACGGCCCGGTAGCAGTACTGGTGGAAGCCTTCGTGCATGGCGGTGGCTTCCGGGGGAATCTTCCCGCTCTTCTGGAAATAGACGTGGACTTCCCCGCCGGTCGTGCAAAAGCCGTTTGTCGTGTGGGCCGGGAAATCGTAGCGGGCGGCCTGGCGGTCGTATTCTGTCCGGTTCAGGTGAAAGTTGAACGGCATGGATTCGCCCGGCGGCAGCGGCACTTCGTCGAGGGCGGCGTAGGCGTCGAAAACCTTTTCCATCATGAGGGCGCCGTGGCGGGCCAGTTCGTCACCTTTGGCGCCGAGGTTCTGGCCGATGACCCGGACATCGTAGTGTTCGGACGAATATTCCGCCGTCTCGAGGGGCCGGGACGACGTGCCGCCTTCCGGCATGCAGCCGCCGACGAGAATGGCCGACAGGACAAGGACCGGGATAACGACCCGGCCGAATCGGCGGCGAATGGTGATGTGGCGCTCCGGGACGAATGGTCGCACGTGATATCCCCAAACTGTCATGCCTGAAAACGGCCGACGTGAGTGTCCGATAACCTGTCGTGGACCCAAGTTTCACGAAACCCCTGGTGAGAAAGTGTTCTAAAAATCGTCTCATCGCGCCATACTTCGTCAAAAAATGGCTCTCGGGACGTTTTTTTGGCCAAAAC
>JAJBTL010000187.1:0-14976 GCA_020860865.1 Planctomycetota bacterium
ACACCGCCGTCATCCGCCAGGACGAGGCGAAGAATTTGGCCGAGAGCCTGTCCGCCGCCGACTTCCTCGATTCCGTCTTCTCGGGAGACGACGGCAAGGACGGCGCTCCGGAAAAGTCCGAAGCGGACGACGAGGCCCTCGCCGAACTCGCCCTCCAGACCCAGGCCAGTACCGAAGCCGAGGAGCCGGTCACCGCGCTGGACGAACCGGAGACGATAGACGTGGCGGACAGCGTCCTCTCCGCCCTTGAATCGGTTCTCGACGAAGCGGCAGCCGACAACGGCGACGCGCCGACCGAAGCGGAACCGGCCGAAGCGGCCGAACCGGCGGACCCGGTTCACGCTCTGGAAGACACGGTCGTTATCCCACCGCCGGCGAAACCGGAAAAGCCGGCGCCGACAAAGCGGAAAGGCAACGAAACCGTCATCGAATCCGGCGACCTCGCCGCTATAAGCGCCGCCGATTCGTCGGTGATGCCGGCACCGAAGAAGACGGCCAAACCGTCCGACACCACCGCCGTGGCGCAAAAGGAAATTGTCGAAAAGAAGGTCGAAGACACCAAGGTAAAGGCCATCTCCGTCGATGTCAACCGCCTGGACGATCTCCTGGAAATCGTCGGCGAAGTGTCCCTTATCGGTTCCTATGTCACCACCCAGCTTCAGGGCCAGGAAAACCTCGCTTTCCAGACCACCAACCTGCTCCGGGCCTGTGCCCGGCTCCAGGAAGTGGCCAATTCCATGCGCATGACATCCATTCGGCCGCTCTTCATGACTATACGCCGCGCCGCCGCCGACGCCGCCCGGGCCAGCCGGAAGATGCTCGACATCAACATGCGAGGTATCGACACCCAGGTCGACCGGTCCATTGTCGAAAGCCTGTCCGCCGCCCTTATCCACATCATCCGGAACGCCGTCGACCACGGCATCGAAACGACCGACGTCCGCCGCCGGGCCGGGAAACCGGAACGCGGCTCCATCGTCATTTCGGCCAGCCGGACCAATTCCGACATCATCATCGAACTCGGCGACGACGGGCGCGGTTTCGACCTGAAGGCAATCCATGATAAAGCTGTCGCCATGGGGAAAATCACCCCCGACGCGACGCTGTCCAACGAGGAACTGGCCGATCTCGTTTTCCTTCCCGGCCTGTCGACGGCGAAGAAAATCACCGGCCTCTCCGGCCGCGGCGTCGGCATGGAGATTATCCGGGAATCCATCGACTCCCTTCGGGGCAAGGTCGAAATCAAGACTGTCGAAGGCAAGGGCTCCACCGTCCGCATGCGCTTCCCCCTGATGGTCGCCGCCATGGACGCGATGATGGTCCGGGTCGGGCGAAACACCCTCGCCATGCCGGTCGCGCAGGTCAGGGAATGCTTCCGCGCCCAGGAGTCGGACATCGGCACCATCGAAGGCCGGGGCACCATCGTCACCATCCGTGGCGTCATCCTCCCCGTCCTTTTCCTCGCCCAGGAATTCGGCATCGAAGGCGAGGCGGTACGGCCGGAGGACGGCGTCCTCGTCGTTGTCGAGACGGGCGAAATGCTGGCAGCGGTGTTGGTCGACGAAACGCTCGGGTCGTCCCAAGTGGTAATCCGGTCCCTCGAAGGCCCGCTGGCCCAGTCCGAACTGGTGGCTGGCGCCGCCGTCCTGCCGGACGGCTCCATCGGCCTCGTCATCGAGACGACGAAATTGACGGAACGCGTCTCCACCACCGCGACGAAGGCCTTCAACGACGCGGGGAAGCGCCAGGCGGAAAACTCCCGGCAAATCGACACCGTCTCCATCGGCTCGAACCAGGTCGGCATGATTGATTTCAACATCATGGCGCCCGGCGACGGCGGCCGCACCCGGACCCACGTCTTCGCCATCAACGCCTTCAAGACCCGGGAATTCGTCCCCATTTCGCAGCTCCGGTCCATCCCGAACAGCCCGCCCGGCTTTGCCGGCATGATGATGCTCCGGGACAACACGGTGCCGGTCCTCCACATGGGCGTCGTTCTCGGGCTGATGTCCGAGTACGAACGGCGGCCGGAGTGGGAACAGATTGTACTTATCTGCGAATTCTCAGGAAAAACCGTCGGTTTCCTCGTCAGTTCGGTGGAACGGGTGTCGTATATCTCATGGGAAGACATCATGCCGCCGCCGTCCACCGGCGGGCTTATACAGCTTGAATACATTGTCGGCACCATCCTCATGGCCAAACTAAAAGGCACGATGGGCGCCGATTCGAACGGCAACGGGAACGGCCACGGCGACGCCGGCGGCAACGGCAGCGGCCGCATCCATATCGGCGACGTACCGGAAGAGGCGCAGGTGGCGTTTGTCCTCGATTTCGAGCGGATTGTCGGGAACGTCCTCGAACTCTACGGCGATATGGGCACCGAACTCGGCAAGATGGGATCGGAAGACCGGAAGGGCGTCACCATCCTTCTCGTGGAAGACTCCCCGCTTATCCGGAAGCAAACCAACAAGGCCTTGTCCGCCGCCGGCATCACCGTCATCGAAGCCGGGGACGGCCAGGAGGCGTGGGAAAAAATCGACAGCCTCCGGCAGGAAGCTGACGCGCAGAACGAGTCCATCTTCACCCGAATAGACCTTATCCTGTCGGATATCGAAATGCCCCGGATGGACGGCTACACCCTGACGTACAATATCAAACACGATCCGGGCCTCCGGGCGCTGCCGGTTCTCCTGCACAGTTCCATCACGAACGACAGCATGATCAGCCGCGCCACCGAAGTGGAGGCGGACGGCTTTATCCCGAAGTGCGATCCGAAGGAACTGGCGGATCAGCTCAAGAAATATCTCTGACGCATTTTTGTTCTGACAAGCCTGAAAAAAAGCGCCCGGCGACGGGCGCTTTTGCATAATCTGAAGCGCGTTGAAAATCGGTTGTTTTTTCCCCGTTACCTCCATGCGCGCTTCAGGCTTGGAATAGTCGTTTTTCCCAAAAGTTTATTTTGCTTTGGTATCCTTCTTTCTCCCGTATTGCCGTAGGAGCAGGTACTTCATGAAAACAAACGTAGGGTTTATTGGCTGCGGCACACTGGGATCGGCCATCGCCACCGGCCTGTGCAAGGCTCCCGAGTACGAGGGAACGATAGTCATATCCGACCCGGTAAACAGGACAAAGGCGGAAGCGGTACGGGAGAACTATCCGGACCAGGTCGTCCTGGTCGATTCCCACGCGGAACTTCTGGAACAGGCGACGATTGTCTTTCCGTCCATCGTGCCGGACATCCTTCCCGAGGTCACCGCCGCCCTGACCTTTACGCCACGGCACAAAATCGTCCACGTCGCCGCCGGCATCAGCCTCGCCGAGGCGACGCCGTATTACGGCCAGGCCGGCGCCGTCCTCCGGGCCGTGCCGCTTCCGTTTGCGTCGCGGCGGATGGGGCCGATGGTCCTGTACGGCGACGACGCCGAGGTCGAGGAACTGTTCGGGATGTTCGGGTCGCTTATCAAGGTGCCGACCGAAAAGGATCTCGAAGTGCTGGCGGTGCATACCGCCCTTATGGTTCCCTACTACGCCATCGTCAACGAAGTGGTGAAGTGGTCGATGAAAAAGGGCATGGCCTACGAGAACGCCCGGGACTATATCTGCCACATGAACAGCGCCCTGTCGCACCTGATCATTCAGGACAACGTCCAGGATCTCGAAGCCTTCATGGACGATACGGCAACGCCCGGCGGCACCAACGAACAGGCCCAGAAAATCCTTACTGAAAGTAACGCCTATGCGCCCTGGCAAGTGGCGATGGAAGAGGTCGGCAAACGGTATGGCCTGTAAAAGTTGTATGGAACGTCAATGATATGAAGAAGCCGCAGCCAGGACGGTTGCGGCTTCTTCATTGGAACTATTCCGAAGTGATGTTGTCAGTCGTGAATTTCTCCGAAGCTTTCCTCGTCCCGCCCGTCCGCCGCGTCCTCGGGCGCATCGTCCCCGCCGCCACGTCCGCGTCCGCCGCCGGCGATGACGACAACCGCTTCGCCGCGTGTCTCGTCGTTCTGGAAAAACGTGGCCAGTTCGTCCAGCCGTCCGCGTTTGACGCGTTGGAACTTTTTCGTCAATTCAAGGCAGACCGCCCCCAGGCGATCACCGCCGCACACCGCCGCCGCCAGGGCGAGGAGGCGGCCGAGGCGGCGGGGCGATTCGTAAAACACCAACGCCGGCCGCAGTCCGCCGTGGTCGCGGAAGAGCTGGCTTACCCGTCCGTCCCGCCTCGGCGGAAAGCCGAAAAACGTGAACATTGACGCCGGCATCCCGGACATCGCCACCGCCGTCGCCACCGCGCTCGGGCCGGGGATGACATCCACCGGGACCCCGGCCTGGAGCGCCTCCCGGACCAGGATGTGCCCGGGGTCGGACACCCCCGGCATGCCGGCGTCACTCGTGAACGCGACCACCTTGCCGGCGGCGGCCAGTTTCACCAACCGGGGCGCGACAGCCTGTTCGTTGTGATCGTTACAGCTGACGATGGTCGCCGGGGCGGACAGGCCGTGACGGCTGAACAGCTTCCTGGTCACCCGGGTGTCTTCGCAGGCGAGGACATCGGCCCCGGCCAGCACCTGGAGGGCCCGGAGGGTGATGTCCTGGAGGTTTCCGATAGGGGTGCCGACCAGGTAGATGCCGGGAGTAAGAACTGGGCCGTCGCGGTCAGGGTCGGGCGCGGTCATACATAATCCCCCCGGCTGACAACCACCTGCCTGCCGATGCGGTGGAGGCGTTGTTTCAAGGCCACCAGGTTTTCGCCCGCTTCGGCGCCGTCGGATAATTTGTTGTCGTAGAGGTCGTAGGACCCACGGGTGTCGGCCGGAGTCAGGTTTGGCATCACCACATTGGCTCCGGCCAGAATCCCCTGTTCCCGGCCGTCCGGCACCAGTGAGCCGAGGGCAGTTGTTGCCGGGAGGAGCACCCGGGGAAAGAGGAGGCGGAGAAGGCTCAGGAGAAAGAGGGTGGTGCCGACATCGCCCGGCGGGAAATCCCGGAACGGCGACGCGTGGTGCGGGATAAACGGGCCAATGCCGACCATCGCCGGATCGAGATCCCGGATAAAGAGGATGTCGGCGGCGAGGTCGTCGTCGGTCTGGTACGGCGACCCGACCATAAAGCCGCCGCCGGTCTGGTAGCCGAGATCCTGTAAGTCATGGAGGCAGCGCCTGCGATTTTCCCAGGTCTGGGCGGGCGGATGGAGCCGGGCATAATGCTCCAGGTTCGCCGTCTCGTGCCGGAGAAGGTAGCGGTCGGCCCCGGCCCGGCGCCATTCGGCATAGACCGAACGTTCCCGTTCGCCGACCGAGAGGGTGATGGCGACATCGGGGAAGTCGTTCCGGATGGCCTCGATAATGTCGGTGAGGACGCCGTGGTCGTACACCGGATCTTCGCCACCCTGAAGGACAAAGGTGCGGAAGCCCCGGTCATAGCCGAAGCGGCAACAATCGAGGATGGTATCCCGGGACAGCCGGTAGCGGCGCGTGTCGCTGTTCCCGGCCCGAATGCCGCAGTAGAGGCAGTCGCAGCGGCAATGGTTGCCGATTTCAATGAGGCCGCGAATAAAGATGCCGTCGCCGAACCGGTGTTCCGTCGCCGCCCGGGCCACGCCGGCGGCGTGGGCCCGGAGGGGCTGGTCGTTCCATGGGATGGATCACGCCACCCGGTCGATCCTGGACGCGTTTGCGCCGTCCGGGTCCATTTTGCCCTGAAAGAGAGTAAATGCAACGAGTTCTTTTCACCCTTCCCATCGGGAACGGCATTCCCGTCTTTGGTTATGGCCTGTTTATCATGGTCGGCTTCCTTGCCGCCCTGTTTATCGCCCGGGTCAGGGCCAGGTCAACCGGCGTCGCCAAGGAGGCGGTCATCGACCTTGGGTTGCTTTCCATATTTACCGGAATCATCGGCGCCAGGCTGGCGTTTCTTCTTCTTGACTATACCCCGTCGGACGGCCGATACGGCAACTGGCGGGAATGGCTGGCGGTGTGGGAAGGCGGACTGACCTTCCAGGGCGGGCTGTTCCTCGCCCTCCTGGCCGACTGGTTGTATCTCCGGTTCCGGAAAATATCTGTCGGAAAAATGTTCGACATCTACGCGCCCGGCCTCGCCATCGGCGTTGGCTTCGGCCGCCTCGGTTGTCTCCTGAACGGCTGCTGCTGGGGAAAACCGGCACCGGCCGGGTCCCTCCTTTCCATGCGCTTCCCCGACGCTATCGAACCGATGGCGCACCAGCACTGGCTCGCCCACCAGAACCCGGCCGCCTGGACCGAGTTTGTCACCGCCCTCGGCTATCCGGCCGGAACCATGCCGACGGTGCCGATTTATGCAACGCAAATCATCTCCGCCCTCGGCCTTTTCGCCATCGGCGCCGGCCTCATGTGGGCGGAACGGCGTTTCCCCAAGCGCCGCGACGGCCAGGTGATTGTCTGGTTCCTGTTCGCCTATGCGATTGGCCGTTTTGTTATCGAATTCTGGCGGGACGACACCCCGCTCCGCTACGGGTTCGGCGCCTTCCCGGGCCTCCGTCTCGGCCAGTGGCTGGCCGTTGCCATGTTTGTCGCCGGAGTGATTCTACAATGGTATCTTTCACGAAAAAAGCGCTGACCGCCGCGCCGGTCATCCTCCTCTGCCTTCTCATGGCGGCTCTCGGTCCGACACCGGCCGGAGCGGCTGAACCCGGCTCGGCCCTTCCCGACCCCGCCGCCCAGCGGGAACTCATTCGCCGCCAGATGGAAGCCGTCACCGACCGGGTGGTGCGGCAGTACCTCGTTGATCTTCCGGAAGGCCTGGCCCGCCCGGATGTCCTCGTCATCATTGGCGCCCTCTACGAAATGGGCCGCTTGGGCGAAGCCAACCCGGTTCGGGCCGAAGAGTTGTATCTCGAAGCGGCCAAACTCGATTCGGTCGAGGCGGCCTGCTCCCTCGGGAACCTGTACCAGCACGGCGCGGAAAGCCTCTACGGCGTCATTCCAAAAGATCCGGAACGGTCGCGGGAATGGTACCGGTACGCAGCCGAACGCGGGTCTGTCAAAGCCATGGTCGAACTCGGCGCCATCTACACGGACGGGCAGGACATCGACCCCGACGCCAAGCTCGGCCTCAAGTACTACCTGGATGCCGCCAAGTACGCCAACCCCACCGCCCTCGACCGCCTCGAACCGGTGATGCGGAAGGCGAGGGAATGGGAGGAAGCCCGTCCCGGCCGCGACGCCGGCTTCCCGACCAGCAAGGAGGAAATTATCGACGAGGCCTTTGTCCAGGAGTTTATCGACGTCAATTTTTACCTGGAACAGGTGGCGAGCAAAGTGTTTGTCGAACTGTCCCGGCGTATCGCCGCCGAACTCAAGGGCTAGCCATGGATCAGGGTAACTTCTTTCAGGACCTCCCCGACGCCTCGGCGGCGGAAGTCATCCAGGAACTGACCGCCTTCGCTGGCACCCGGGTCCGGGTGGAACGAATAGTGTCGGACGGCCAGGCCACCCCGGACGGGTTCTGGTACGACCAGGCCTGGAGCGAATGGGTGATCATCCTCCGGGGCGGCGCCGACCTTGCCCTGGAAACGCCGGACGAGACGGTCCGCCTCGGCCCCGGCGACTGGTACCACATCCCGCCGCACCGGCGCCACCGGGTATCCCGGACCGAACCGGGCACGCTCTGGCTCGCCGTCCACGGCGGCGGTGATGACGGAACGGCGTAATTGATTTGGCTACAATGGTATCAAATTACCAGATGCACCACTTATCACATCCCATCTCCATCCTCGCGCCATTATTTCAACGCCCGCCACTTTTCCCGGGATGAACGGGATTCCTCCTTGGCAAAAGAATCTCGTTTCACCATAATGCAGCCACATCACAATCGGACAGCGGGCCGAAGCCGATCGCCACAGGCGATGGCGGCGTCCTGTATGGGTATGGAACCGATTCTCCTCCGGGGAGTGGAAAGGGTGTCATGATACGGAATTTTTTGGAAATTTGTGAGCGTTCCTACAACGGGCCGCTGGTCCGAAAGGACGATTGGGACATGACCGTCGTCGAGACAGTCATCGACCTGGTGGACAAGTACGACCTGGCCTGGAGCCGGGACGACATCGTCCCCACCGACGCCGCCCTCATGGACCGGATGTTCGCGGCGGCCCGGGAACTCATCACCACCATCGGCGTCTACAATATCTCCACGGAGCGGGTGATCAGGCTGTCCGAAAAAGAGGTGGACGCCGGCCTCGCCAACCAGAAACAATCCCTCGTCATGGGGGAGGGGAAGGACGCCGTCACCCTCTTCGCCCGGAAGCCGGAGGACAGCCGGCGGCCGCTCCTCTGGGCCGGGAACCCGGGCTGTCCGACGCCGGAACACCTGTTCCTCCCGACCGTCAAGAGTTGGTTGCAGGAACATGTCGTCGACCTCATCACCTGCGGCTCCCTGACCACGGTGGACGGGATTCCGGTCCGGGGCGGCGATCCGTCCGAAGTGATGGCGGTGAAGCGGGAACTGAACCTCCTCCGCCAGGCCCGGATGGAAACGGGCCGGCCCGGCATCGGCATGCTGGCGGCGGAGAGCAGCGTATCGGAAATCGGCGACCTCGCCGTCGCCACCCCGACCCACCTTCGGCCGTGCGACGCCCACCTCGTCGCCCTCTTCAACGAACTCATCATCGACCGGGGCAACCTCGTCCGCGCCGCCAACTCCCTCGAATACGGCATGCGGAACGCCTCCCTCGCCTGCACCATGGTCGGCGGCATGGGCGGCGACGCTCCCGGCGCCACCATGGTCATCATGGCGTCGATGATGGCGGCGAACATCCTCTGCCTCGCCGACTACCACCTCTGCCACCCCATCCACATCACCCAGGTGGCGACGAGTTCGCGGGAATGCCTGTGGCTCCAGAGCGTCTGCTGCCAGGCGTTTGCCCGGAACGCCCCCAATATCATCGTCTGCGACGTCTATCCGAAAAGCGGCGGCCTGACCCGGGAACTCCTCTACGAAGCGGCGACGAACGCCCTCGTCATCACCGTCTCCGGCGGCCATATCGAAGGCTGCGGCGCCGCCGACGGCAATGCCCCGCACGGCACCGGCCTCGAAGTCCGCCTCATGGGCGAGGTGAGCCGGGCCGCGACCAAATCCGGCCTGACCCGCCAGGACGCGAATGCCATTGTCCAGAAACTTCTCGGCAGATACGAACCCGTCCTCGGCCGGACCGGCGGCAATCCCGGAAAACCGTTCGACCAGTGCTACGACCTCGCCGCCATCCGGCCGGTGCCGGAATGGGAAGCGATGTACGAGGACGTGGTCCGGGAACTGCGGGAGCTTTCGCTCAACGTCTGAGATGGTGCGCCGCCGCGTGACTTCCATCCCGAACCATATTGAATAATCATCACCAAACATAAATTAGTTGTAATGGAGACCCGTTATGAGTACCGGCAATGTGGTGCCCCTGTTCCGTCGCGGCGACATCGGGGGATTGACTATGTCATCACCAATAACATCGTCAACTACCTCATCGTCACCGCCACTCTGTCCGGCGCCCTTGGCTGGCCCGACGACATCGTCTACGGCCGGGTGGTGCCGGGGATGTCCATCGGCCTCCTCCTGAGCGGCATCTACTACGCTTTCATGGGCTACCGCCTGTCGAAGAAGGAAGGCCGGGCCGACGTCACCGCCTTGCCGTCCGGGGTGTCGACGCCGGCGATGTTCGTCATCCTCTTCGGCGTCATCACCCCGCTCCACTACGCCATCGGCGATCCGTACCTGGAATGGTCGGCGGCGGTGGCGGCGACCTTTATCGGCGGCTTTACCGAATTCGTCGGCGGCTTTATCGGGCCGTGGATGAAGCGGAACATTCCCCGCGCCGCCCTCCTCGGCACCGTCGCCGGCATCGGCTTTATCTGGATGGCGACCCAGGGCGTGTTCGACGTCTACGGCGACCCCGTCGTCGGCCTGCCGATTCTGTTGGTCGCGATGATCGGCCTGTTCGGCGGCTATGTCTTCCCCCGGGGCATTCCGCCTCTCGTCGTCGCCATCGTCGGCGGCGTCGTGTACGCCTTCTGCCTCGGGCGGACGACGTTCGACTTTTCCGGTGTCGGCTTCTATTTCCCCGAACCGGCGAGCACAATACAAAGCCTGATTAACGGCTTTTCCGTGGTCGTCCCCTACCTGACCGTCGTCATCCCGATTGAAATCTACAACTTCATCGAGACGATGGACAATGTCGAAGCGGCCAACGCCGCCGGCGACAACTACGGCGTCCGGGAAGCGCAATTCGCCGACGGCATCTGCACCATGGTGTCGGCAATGTTCGGCGGCGTGGTGCCGAATACGGTCTGGCTCGGCCACGCCGGGTTGAAGAAGACCGGCGCCGGCATCGGTTACTCCATTGTCGGCGGCATTGTTCTCGGCGCCGCCGGCGTGTTCGGCATGTTCTCATTCCTGAACGGGCTGGTGCCGCCGGCCATTTGCGCCATCACCTTCCTCTGGTGCGCCGTCATCATGGTGGCGCAGGCGTTCAAGGATACCAACCGGAAACACTACGCCGCGGTCGGCATTGCCATGGTGCCGCCGGTGGCGGACTACCTCTATACGCAGATAACCGGCGCCGTCGCCCTTGGCGGCGAATGGGCCCACGCGCTGGACAGTGGCCTCCTTGGCTACGGCAGTGAAGTGACCGACGCCCTCCTGACGAACGGCGTCATGTGGAACAGCGTGCCAGCGGTGAAGGCGGGCGCCATCCTCATCGGCATCATCCTTGGCGCCTTGACCGTGTTTGTCATCGAGAAGCGCCTCGACCGGGCGGCGGCGGCCTGTTTCTCGGGCGCCCTGTTGTCGCTGTTCGGGCTGATTCACTTTTCCGAACTCGGGTTTTATCCGCAGTCGCCGTTCTTTATCGCCTATATCGTCATGGGGGTGATTTGCCTTGTGCTCCATTCCGGCCGGAATACCTGGTTCAAGGGACCGGACGATTACGAGTATGTGTAATCAGTTCGGTGCATCATTCATTAAAGTGGAAAGGGGAGGCCGGGATGGCCTCCCCTTTTTCTCATGGCTCTACGGGTGAACGGCGCCGCACTACTCAGTTCCACCACTCCGTGTTGTCGAGGCCGATATCCCGCGCCTTGAAGCCCGGGCTGGCCGCGCCCGCCTTTTTCTTTTCGGCATAGTCCGCGAGAGCACGAAGGGCGATGCCGCCAAGAAGGAGGAGTGGCACCAGGTGAACGATGGTCATCAGGCCCATGAACAGGTCGGCCAGGTTCCAGGCGGTGTCGAAGCCGTACTGCGGTCCAAGGAAGATGACAAACACCACTGTCCAGCGGAAGACGGTGAGGAGACGCTTGTCGTTTTTGATAAAGAGGAGGTTGGCCTCCGTGTAGTAGTAATTGCCGAGAAGCGAACTAAAGGCGAAGAGGAAGACTGACACGGTGATGAAATGGGCGCCCCATTCGCCGAATTGGGAATTGACCGCTTCCTGGACAAGCGGCATGCCCCGAAGGCCGCCCATTTCCACGCCGGACATGAGGACGATGGCGGCGGTGGCGGAGCAGATGACGAGGGTGTCGAGGAACACGGACAGCATCTGCACCAGGCCCTGCTTGACCGGATGCGAGACGTCGGCGGCGGCGGCGGCGTTGGGGGCGGAACCCATGCCGGCCTCGTTCGAGTAGAGGCCGCGCTTGATCCCTTGCATGATGCAGGACCCGGCAAACCCGCCGAAGATGGCGGCGAAGTCGAACGCTTCCCGGAAAATATGGCCGAGGGCGACCGGCAGGAGATTGATGTTCTTCACCAGAATGATGAGGCTGAGGGCGATGTAGATAATCGCCATCAGGGGAACCAGGAGGGATGTCACCCGGCCGATACGGTCGACGCCGCCGAAGATGGACAGGCCGGTGAGGACGGCGAGGAAGACGCCGAGAAGGGCCGGATACATGCTCGTTTCGTAGTTGGGCATGTAGAACACTAGGGTGGTACTCATGTTGTAGGCCTGGAGCGGGTTGAAGCCGTAGGCGAAGCAGAGGATGAGAAAGAGGGCGAAGACGACGCCGAGGGCGCGGGAACCGAGGGCGTTCTGGATATAGTAGGCCGGGCCGCCACGGAAATGGTCGCCGTCCCGGCGCTTGTAGATCTGGGCGAGGGTGCTTTCGACAAAGGCCGAGGCGCCGCCGACAAGGGCGGTTATCCACATCCAGAACACCGCGCCGGGACCGCCGAGGGCGATGGCGGTGGCGACGCCGGCGATGTTGCCGGTGCCGACCCGGGAGGCGGTGGAGATCA
Organism: Planctomycetota bacterium; assembly: GCA_020860865.1. Taxonomy (GTDB): domain Bacteria; phylum Planctomycetota; class SZUA-567; order SZUA-567; family SZUA-567; genus JAJBSZ01. Next base: position 12,253 of record JAJBTL010000187.1, read on the forward strand.
TGAGGGCCTGGAAGGAGGAGACGCTTTTCCCCGTCGCCCGGCGTTCACTGACGACGCGGATGGATTCGCCGAGGTAACGGATTTGGATGAGCCGCGTCCGTATGGTGAAGTAGATGCCGGTGAACAGGAGCAGGATAATAATGATATACGAATACAACAGGTCGTTCACGGAAATGACGAATGCATCGATAATGTCCATCGAGAAGCTCCTTGGCTGGAATGTGGGGGAGTTTAATGACGTGAAGTATCGTGTGAGCGTCTGTTTTAGTAAACAAAAATACGCAGGCTCACGACATCGCCCGAGTCGTGCCTGAAAACGAACCAGCCCCGCCGATACAAGGCGGGGCTGAATCATGTAATGTATACTTTACCGATGTGTCGGTGAGTGGTTACGCGTCGACTCCGCCTGTGCCGAAAAGCGATCCCGGGCTGGCGGCCGGAGAGGCGTACTTGGCGATTCCGGAGTACGAGGTGGAGAACAGGTTGGCATACGACGAGACGACGCCATCGGCCCGAATCTTCCGTTCGTCCGCCCGCTTCTGGAGGAACTCGAGCATTTCGCGTTTTTCCTGGACAATTTTCTCCTGCCGTTTTTCCTTGGCCTTCTTCTCGGCGTTTTGCTTTTCCGTTTTATCCGTGGATTTTTTGTTCCAGAAGCTGGTTTCGTCCACTGTGCCGACGCCCGGAGCGTTCCAGGACGAGGCCAGGTATTCTTCGGGAACGTCGGCGTCGATGGTAATCTGGATCCCGGTCGGCGGAAGTTTGGTCCAGTTGGGATCGCAGAGGTCACGGGCGCAAAGATCCTTCATTTTCTGCATATAGTCCGGGTCTTTCAGCATCTTCTCGAATGCCGCTTCGGTGACGTTGACGCCGATGCCGGTTGTGGACAGGCCGGGGCTGAGCTGGAGTGAATCCAGGTAGTCGTAGAACTCCTTTTTCACGTCGTCAACGGTGCGCGGCGTTTCGTCCGTGGCGGCGGTACTGGCGGTGGCGGTCACGGTCGTGACGCTGACCGACGCGTCGAACTGTGCCTGACCGGTCGGGTTCGCGCCCTTGACCTTGGCCATGGCGGTTTGAATCGTGTACTGCAGCGAGTTGTACGAACTGGTAATCGGATTCATGACTGTTTCCTCCAGGGAGTTCATGCCGATGGAGGGGTTAAGCAACGTGGTTGCCATTCCCGCCGTGGCGGCGGCTGGCAATCGCTGTCGTTCTTGTAAACATGTGTAATCGGATGTGTTGGCTGTTGTCGGAAACACTTCGCCGGCGGCGTAGCCGTCACCGCCGGTTCTCCCTGGTGCGCCAGGCAGCGGCATAATCTGCCCGACGGAGACGATTGTGCCGGATGTGTTTAATCGGTGCGGTGGCCGGCGATCGCTTTTTCCAGAAACGCCACGCCGTCTTCGATGCGGTCCGTCCGGACATTGCCGTAGCCAAGGAGGAGCGTGTCCGCGTAATCAGTCCCGGCTAGAACATAGCGGGAACACGGCATGACGGCGAGTCCGCCGTTGCGGCAGGCATCGGCGAAAACCCGGTCGAAAATCCGGCCCGGCATCGTGACCGCGAGATGGAGGCCGGCGCTGTCCCCGAGCACGTTTACGGTGTCGCCGAAGCGGGCTGTGACAGCGGCGACGAGGGCGGCGCGTTTTTGGCCATAGGCTTTTGTCATGGTTTTGACATGGCGGTCAAGGCCGCGTTCTTCGAGGAACCGGGCGAGGACGACCTGATCGCTGATGGTGTTTTGGACATCGGTGTAGCGGCGAAATTCCCGCCAGGCCGGCCGGAGCGCCGGCGGCACAATGGCGAAGCCGATGCGGAGCGCCGGGTACAGGATTTTACTGAAGGTGCCGACATAGATGACCCGGTCCGGGTCGAGGCTGTGGAGCGGCGTCAGGGCCGGGCCGTCGTAGCGGAACTCGCTGTCGTAGTCGTCTTCAATAATGTAAAAGTCCCGTTCCCTCGCCATGGCGATAAGGCTTGTCCGCCGCCGGGCGGAGAGGACATGGCCAAGCGGGAACTGGTGGGAAGGCGTGACGTAGACGCCGGTGAGTACACGGCGGCGGTCAAGGCGGTCCGGGCGGAACCCAGACTCGTCGACCGGCAGCCACGAAAACGACACCCGCTTGAGCCGGAGCATGGAAACGATGCCGACATGGCAGGGATTTTCGACAATAAAATGGCCGCCGCCGCGACCGGTGGCGTCGACGGCGAGGGAAAGGGCGTGGGTGGCGCCGGCGGTGATGTGGACCGCGTCCGGCTCCACCGCCATGCCCCGCGACCGGAGGAGCCAGTCCGCTATGGCGGCCCGGAGCGGCGGGTAGCCGCCGGTGTCGCCGTAGTGCATGTCGCTCGGCCGGACAGTCTCGAGAAGGTGGCGCTGGCAACGGGTCCAGGCACGATACGGGAACTGGTCGAGATCGGGAATACCGGTGCGGAAGTCGTAGCGGATCGGCCGGGCCGGCACATCGGGCGTGGGCGCGGCGCTGGCTGTCCGGCCAGGCAGGACGAGGTTTTTCTCGACCGTATACCCCGAACCCTGGCGGCCGACGATAAACCCTTCCGCCCACAGGATGGCGTAGGCCTCGTTCACGGTGTTTCGTGAAACCTGCAAGGCGGCGGCGAGACCGCGCGTCGACGGCAGGGCGTCTCCGGCCCGGAGCCGGGAGCCGGTGATGAGATCACAGATGTGCCGATGAATCTGCCGCGCCAGCGGCACGGCGCTGG
>JAJBTL010000187.1:14986-21975 GCA_020860865.1 Planctomycetota bacterium
CGCCGGGGGGCCGCCGCCCCGGCGCGCGCAGGGTGGGGCCGCGCGGCCGGTGGGGGTGGCGGGGGGCGGCCTACTCCTGTGTTCTCTATGCCCGGGCCGCCCCCGCGGCACGGCGCTGGTACGGTCCACCTGAATGCCAAGCATTAAACCCTCGCGTTCTTCCTCATAAACAGTGGACGGTTTTTGAACTGGCACTGTCCAAAGGGCGGCAACTGGATCTGGCCGGACCAACCGGACTGTCTATCATATCCCCACGGCCGCTGCGCCGCTACCGGCGTGAATGACGCCGCCGTCTCGTCCGCCACCACGAAGGAGTGTCAATGGATTCACCCGGGGGAAAATTCGCCCTGGCCGGGGCATATATTCTGGCCGGATCGTCGGTCGTGGCCGCCCGCTCCGTCTCCGCCTCTCTGCCGCCGTTCACCATCACCTTTTTCAGCCTGGCCTTCGCCGTCCTTACCGTCGTCGTTCTGTACGGACGGCAATCCCTCCGGACCATGCGGACCGTAACCAAGTACCAGTGGCGGTACCTGGTTTTTCAGGCATTGGTCGGTATCGCCCTGTTCCGCTTTTTTATGACGTTCGCCCTTCGCCGCATCACGGCGGGCGAGGTCGGCATCGTCACCGGGGCGGCGCCGGCGCTGACGGCGCTCCTGGCCGTTCTCCTCATTGGCGACCGGTTGACCGGGCGGAGTCTCGGCGGCGTCGCCCTGGCTGTGGCCGGTATCCTGGTCCTGCGGGGAAAGGGCGTGGCGGCTGGGTGGGACGGCGCTGCCGTCGGCGGATATCTGCTGGCGTTCGGCGCGACAGCCTGCGAAGCCCTGTTCGCCGTCATGTCCCGTAAAATGCACGTCGACGCCGTATCCCAGCCGCGCCTCAATCCACTCGCCCATGCCGGGCTTGTCAGCGCTGTCGCCCTCCTCTTCTGCACTGGGCCGATGCTCTCCGAGGCGCCGTGGGCGCTTCTTCCGACCGTGCCGGCGGCGGGCTGGATGGCGTTGGCCTGGTACGGCGCCGGGATAACCATCCTCGCCTTCGCCCTTATGTTCATTGGCGCGCGGAGGTGCAGCGGGGCCGTCATTGCCGCCTATACGGCGATTATTCCCCTGAGTTCACTGTTGTTGTCGGTGGCGCTTCTCGGTGAAACCGTCACGCTCCGGCACGGACTGGGCTGCGGGCTGGTCGTCCTGTCGGTGTGGCTGGTGAGCCGGGGAAAGACGAGCGTCAAGGGCGATTAGGACGGCACCGGGCTGTGCCGCAGTGTTCACGCCCGAAGCCGCGCCTGGTCCAGGGACCAGGCAAGCGCCGCCGGGGTGGAATCGAAGACATAATCGGCCGGTTTCAGTTCGGCGGCCGGCAGGGTGTTCGCGACGGCGAGGGTAATGCAGCCGGCGCCGCTGGCGGACACGAGGCCGGCGATGGAATCCTCCAACGCCGCGCAGCGGCCGGGCGCGACGGCGAGGCCGGCGGCGGCGGCCCGGTACATGTCGGGGTGCGGTTTGGCGCGGGCGGCGGTGTCCGAAGTGACCACCACCGGAAAGAATTCGGCCAGCCCGGACGCTTCGAGGACGATGCCGGCGTTTTCCATTTCACTGCTGGTGGCGACGGCCAGTTTGACGCCGGCATCCCGGAGCCGGGCCAGGCCGCGGCGGATGGCGTCGTTCGTAATGGCGGTTCCGCGCTCGCGGACCATTGCCCGGAAGTTACGTTGTTTTTCCTCGACCAGGTCGCCCGCTTCCGCCAGGTGGGGAAAGAGGCCGCAGACCGTGGCGAGGCAGGCGTCTTCCGTCAGGCCGATGAAGGCGTCGCCCCAATTCGGCGATTCCGGCTGGCAGCCGTGACGGTCCAGCACCAGGTTCCAGGCCCTGAGGTGGAGCTCTTCCGAGTCGACAATCGTTCCGTCCATATCACAAATAACCGCTTCGATGCTGCGCATTGCCTGTTCCATTCCTTCGCGTTCGGGTGCTGTTCGGCTCGGCCTCGGCGACCAGGGTGTCGTTCGCTTCGGCGGAGCGTTCAAATGTCCTCCCATGGTACGGTAACGGTTCCATAAAGCAAGTGCCGCGCACCGCTCCGCGCGCGGCCGCGTCCCCGTGGATTCGCTACCAAAGTACCAAACAATGGCCTCCCCCTACAAGACGATGGAACGTCCGCCGGCTATATTGAAGTATGATTGGGACGCTCCCCAACGCAGTGGCCGGAGGTTTAGAATCGCTTTCAGGAAGGAACAGCGCATGAATTCTCTCGAACGCGTCGTCGCCGCCATGCAGCACAAGGACTTGGACCGGGTGCCGGCCTATCCACTCATCAACAGTATTTCACGGCTCTACACCGGCGCCGATTACGCCACCTGGAGCCGCGATGTCGACGTCTGCGCCGAGTCCATCCTGAAGGCGACGGACGACATCGGCGTCGACGTCATCTGTTCCATCCAGGACCTGTCTGTCGAAGCGGCGGACTGGGGCCAGAAGGTGGACTACTCCGTCAACGAAGCCGCCCACCCGGACATCCACAACCGCCTCATCCGGGACATCGAAGACTATGCGAAAATCGCTCCGATAAACCCGCGCACCAGCGACCGCATGGGAAAGCACATCCAACTGTGCGACAAGCTCGTGAAGGCGAAGGGGAAGGTCATGCCGGTTGTCGCCTTTGTCTTCGCGCCGCTTGGCGTTCTCAGCATGATGCGGGGGCAGGCGGAGATGTTTATGGACTGTTACGACGACCCGGACGCCATGCACCCGGCCCTCGACGCGATAACGGAGACGCTGGTCGAGTACGTGCGGGCGCTCGCTGAAACGGGCGTCCACGCCGTCATGTTCGACACCCTGTTCGCGTCGCAGAGCATCATGTCGAAAGACATGTGGGAAGAACTGGAAGGCCCGTATATCAAACGCCTCAGCGACGCCACCCGCGACGCCGGCGCCATGGTCATGCTCCATAACTGCGGCAAGGGGATTTATTTCGACGCCCAAATTGGCTACATGAATCCGTCCGCCATTTCATTCCTCTACCCACCGGACGATTGCGAAAGCTTCGCGGAAACGAAGGCCAAATACGGCGACAAAACCCTCCTCATCGGCGCCATCACGCCGAGCTGGCTCATGTCGGCCAGCCGCGAAGAGGTGCTGGAGGAAGGCCGGGCCGAAATCGAGGCCATGGCCGACGGCGGCGGCTTTGTCCTCGCCACCGGCTGCGAATACCCGTCCAACGGCAGTATCGAAAACGCCAAGGCCATTGTCGAAGCGGCCCACCGTTATGGAAAATACAAGCCGGGCGCGGTCCTCGACCGGGAAGCGGTTCTGGCCTGATACCCCGTCGACGGGCATTTCACCGCCGCAATGGAAAACAAATCCCATGACACCAATCGATCTCGTCAGCGGTTTTCTCGGCGCCGGCAAGACTACCTTTATCAAACGCTACGCCGCCTGGCTCCGGTCGCGGGGCCGGCGGGTGGTGGTGGTGGAGAACGAGTTCGGCCTCCTCAACATCGACTCGGCCATGCTCCGGGACGACGGGACAGAGGTGGCGGAACTATCGGGCGGCTGCATTTGCTGCGGGTTGAAACGGAGTTTTCGGGACCTCCTCCTCGTCCTCGCCCGCTCCGATGTCCACATCGTTGTCGAACCGTCCGGCATCTTCAACCCCCGCGATTTCTTCGACGTCGCCGCCGACCCGGATGTCGCCGCCGGCATGACGGTCGGGTCGGTACTGACCGTCGTCGATCCGGCCGTTATTCCGCACCTCGATGACACCTCGCGGATTGTCATGCGGGAACAACTGAACAGCGCCGGACAGGTCCTCGTCAGCCGCACCGGCGGCCTGGACGAAGAGGCCCGCCGCGACGCGGCCGAGGCGGTAGCGGCCTTTCTGGATGGACCGGTCGACGGCCGCATCGACACGCGGCCGTGGGACAGCCTGACAGACGACGACTTCGCCGCGCTGTCCGTGGCCGGCTACCGGCGGACCGAAAACGACGGGCGGTACTGGAACCATGCCACGCTCTACGATTCCCTCGTTGTCAAGGCCGCCGCCGAATTCGACGCGGCGGAACTGGCGGAGGCCGTGGCCATGACCTACCGGGACGTCGGCGTCGTTATCCGCCTGAAAGGCTATGTGCCGCGCCGGGGCGGCGGGTTTTACGAACTGAACTGTACCCGGTTCGACCGGGGCATCCGTAAGACTGACAGGAATCACCGGGCGTTCGTGGTCGCGGTCGGGCGGACGATGAACCGGACGCGGCTGGAGACGTTGTTTTCCCGTACGTGACAATACCATAATCGTATCTAACAGAAAAAGCCCTCCGCAAGTGGAGGGCTTTTTTCGTGGAGAGCGATTGTGGCAACAGACGACGACGTCATCCCTCGACCGGCACCGTCTTGGCCCGGCGCCGGGTCCAGAAGAAGTCGGTCTGCTTGAGCCGGTCCAGGAGGACGGCGGCGAGGATGACGAGGCCGAGGACGACCTTCTGGGTATAACTCTCGACGCCGAGGAGGTTCATGCCGTTCTGGATAGTGGCGATGATGAAGGAGCCGATGAGGGTGCCGAATATTTTCCCTTCACCGCCGGCCAGGCTGGTGCCGCCGACAACGGTGGAGGCGATGACGAACATCTCATAGCCAACGCCGTAGATCGGCGCGCCGGCCTTCAACTGCGAGGCGGTGATGATGCCGCCGAACCCGGCCAGGAGGGCAATCACGACATAGACGAAGAAGAAGATGAACCGCACCGGCACGCCGGACAGGCGCGCGGCCTCGCGGTTGCCGCCGACGGCGTAGATGTAGCGGCCGATGGCGGTGCAGCTCATGAGGATGTGGGCGGCGATGTACAAGAGGATGCAGATACAGACCGATATCGGTATGCCCCAGAACAGCGTCCCCCGGCCGAGATAAGTGTAGGCGTCGGGGATTTCAAAAATGGTGTAGCCGCTGGAAATAATGTAGGCGAGGCCGGACGCCACCATCATCGTCGCCAGGGTGACGATGAACGGCGGGATGGAAAACACGGTGACCATGGCGCCGGTGAACAGGCCCATGCAGCCGCAGATAAGGATGGCAAGGGCGGAATAGCCGATCATCGCCGCCGTGCTGGCGTCGGTGGCGCCGCCGTAGCGGCGGATAAAGTAGGCGGCGAGGCAGGAGGCAAGGGCGATAAGGCTGCCGACCGACAGTTCGATGCCGCCGGTGATGATGACCATGGTCATGCCGATGGCGATGGTGGAGATGACGACGGTCTGGTTCGAGATGTTAATGAGGTTGTCCTTCATGAGGAAGGTCGGCCAGCGGTAACTGATCGGCTGGGCAAAGCGGGCGCCGGCCATGGCCGGAACTTTCGCGTCGACGCCGTCGAAGATGGGCCAGGAGCGGGTGGCGGCGGTGGCGGCGACGGCGTCAATCGGGGTGCCGGCATCGCGGGCGGCGTTGGCGATGGTCCTGACCTGGGCCGGGACGCCCTTGGCTATACCGACGACGTTTATCCCTTCCGTGGCCAGGCGGGACTCGACGGCGGCGCTGAACCGCTCGTCCGTCGCGTTGTTCCGGACGGCGATAAGGACATTTGTCGGCCGGGGCGACATGGCGAGGAGTTCGTCCACCACCTGGTTCGCGGCCTCGACCCCTTCCGGCGTGTGGTTGTTCATGGTCCGCCAACTGAGGAAGGCGCAGAGGATGAGCAGAATGATGATGGTTCCGTAGTCGTTCAATAATTTCCGCATGCCGTGTCTCCATTCCGGTGCTGATTATTCAAGTGATATGTCGAAAACGGTTAGGCGCCGACCGCCAGTTTCAGGATGTCGGCCTGGGTGGTGTTCCGGGGATCGGCGATCTCGCCGACGATGCGGCCGTCACGCATGACGAGGAGGCGGTCGGCCATGCCGATGGCTTCCGGGAGCTCTGAACTGATCATCACCACCGCCTTTCCCTGCTCCGCCAGTTCGTTTATGATCTGGTAAATTTCGTACTTGGCGCCGACATCGACGCCGCGCGTCGGTTCGTCGAAGACGACCAGTTCGCAGTTGGCCTGGAGCCATTTCGCCAACACGACCTTCTGCTGGTTGCCGCCCGACAGGTTTTTGGCCAGTTGTTCCTGGCTGGGGATTTTAATGCGGAGGGAGTCGACGTAACGCTTGAAGGCGGCGGACTCCTTTCTCCGGTTGATGAAGGTCCAGCGGCTCAGTTCCGGGAGGTTCGGCAGGGTGAAGTTTTCCCGGACCGACTGGATAAGGACGAGGCCTTGCGCTTTCCGGTCTTCGGTCAGAAGGGCGATGCGGGAGCGGATGGAATCGCGGGGATTCCGGACATCGACGCGTTTTCCGTCCAGAATGATTTCCCCGTCGTCCATCCGGTCGGCGCCGAAGATGAGCCTGGCCGTCTCGGTCCGGCCGGCGCCGACAAGGCCGACAAGGGCGACGATTTCGCCGGTGCGGACGGAGAAGGAGACGTCCCGGACCGCCTTGCCGCGACTCAGGTGCCGCGCCTCGAACTTGACGTCGCCGATGCGGGTGGTGCGGGGCGGGTATTCCTGATCCATCTTCCGGCCGACCATCATCTCGATGAGTTCCGGGCGGGTAAGGTCTTTCGTCAACTTGGTGCCGACGCTTTCGCCGTCCCTGAGGACGGTGACGCGGTCGGTGATTTCGAAAATTTCGTCCAGCCGGTGGCTGATATAGATGATGCCGATGTCGCGCTTTTTCAGTTCGGCGATGATTTTAAACAGGGCGGTGACTTCGTTGTTCGTCAGGGCGGCGGTCGGTTCGTCCATGACGAGGATCTTGGCGTCGAGGGACAGGGCCTTGGCGATTTCGATGCCCTGCTGCTCGGCGACGGAGAGGTCGCGGGCCAGGGCTTCAAGGGGGATGCGGAGGCCGACGCGGGCGAAGAGTTCTTCGGCCAGTTGCCGTTCGCCGGACTTTTCGACAAAGCCCATGCGGGTGCGTTCGCGGCCGAGGAACAGGTTTTCCCGGGCTGTCATGGCCGGGATCATGTTGAGTT
>JAJBTL010000441.1:0-19037 GCA_020860865.1 Planctomycetota bacterium
CAGTTCCGGCCGCTCGAGCTGTTCCGGCGCGGCATAATCGGGGCCGCAGCGGATAAAGCCGGGCCGGCGTTCGCCCCCTTCGTCGAAGGCGGCGACGCGGGGGACGCCGAGGTTGGCAATTTTGACATTGCCGAGTTCGTCGAGGAGGAGGTTGCCGGGATTCATGTCGCCGTGGTACACGGCGACGGCCCAGGCGTGCTTGAGGCCGGCGGTGGTTTGCCTGAGGTAGCCGATGATTTTTGTCTCGGAAAAATCGGTATCGCCCCGCCGCAAACGGTCGGCGATGCTGCCGCCGGACATGTATTCGTGGGCGAAATAATAAAAGCCGTTACTGTGGCCGGCGTCGAAGCCCTGGACGATATTCGGGTGGTGGAAGCGGCTGACCGCCTGGGCTTCGGCGATGTAATTTTTAACAAACTCCGGATCGCCGGCCAGGCGCGGGTGGAGAATCTTCAACGCCACCTCCCGTTCCATCGCCAGTTGCAGGGCGTGGTAGGCGGTGGCGATGGTGCCGGTGCCGATGATGTCGATGATTTCGTACCCGGTGATGAGGCGGCGGCGGCGGCGCTCTTCCAGTTCCAGGGCCTCAAGCTGTTTCAGGTCAAGGAACCCGAGGCTCAGGGCTTCCTGGCCGAAGGTGGTCGAGGCGCCGGGCGAGGCGTTGACGACCATGAGGCGGAGCTGCGTTTCCGTTACCTGCTCCGGCGTCATCAGGCCCATGTCGATGGCGACATGGCCGAGTCGCTCGTCAATATGCGGCAAGGCGCCTTTTTCCTTTCCACAGTCTTCTTCTCCACGGACGTCATCGTAACTTCGTTCGGCGGTTCGGAGCGGGGACGGCCGGAAGTCAACGGTCGTTGCCGGCGCTGTCGCTCCTCGGTTCAACCCGGCATTCCGGCTATTTTCCGCGCCACGCGTGGTTACGTCAATAAATGCGCATGGCTCCGGCCGAAAACCGAAAAGGAAAATTCCCGTTTTCCATCGCCAAGATCCTGGATGGCGATGTCCAGCCGGTCGCCGCCGTATTCTCCGAGAAGTTCCGGCCACTCGATGGCGGTGGCGGAGCGGGAATCCCCGAGCATATCGAAGATGCCGAGATCGGCCAGGCCGACCGGGTTTTCAAGGCGGTAGAGGTCGAGGTGGTTCAGGACGAGGCGGCCGGTGTATTCGGCGTGAATGGTGAAGGTCGGACTCGTGACCCGGGTCTCGACGCCCAGTCCCTCCGCCAGGCCCTGGACAAAACAGGTCTTGCCGGAACCGAGATCGCCACGGAGCAAAATGACTTCGCCGCCTTGGAGGAGTCCGCCGACGTGGCGGCCGACGGCGCGCGTCTCGTCCGGCGTCGTCGTCGTGACGATCAGTTGCATAAGGAGACCGGGACCGAGGGCGGAGCCGTCGGCGTCGGGAGACGCTTCCGGCGGAATGTTCGTTACCATGAATGTTCGTATCCTTCTGGAGCAAGGGCGCGCGGCTCGCCGGCGCTGTCGAGTATGAGGAGTTCCCGCCCGCCGGTGAGGCTGCCGATGCGGGTGAACGGCGCCAGACCGTTGTCCGGTTGGGCGGCCAGGCGATCCTGGAAGGCGTCCCAGGCGTCGGCCGGCATGGCGATGAGGAGTTCGAAGTCCTCGCCGTCCGAGAGGGCGTGGTCGATGGCGCTCCGGCCCGATTCGGCGGCCATGAGGCGGGCGTCGTCGGAGACGGGGAGGAGCGTTTCAAGAATGACGGCGCCGACGCCGCTTTCCCGGGCCAGGCGGGAGAGGTCGATGGCGAGGCCGTCCGAAATGTCCATGGCGGCATTGGGGCCGCAGGCCCGGTCGGACTGGCTGTCCGCGAAATCGAGAAGCGCCGCCATTTCCTTCACCCGAGGCACTGGCCGGAGGTGGCGCCCCCGGAGGGAGCCGCCAAGGCTCCCGGTGACGACGAGCGCGTCACCCGGCTTGCCGCCGCTTCTGAGAACGGGTCCGTTCCGGAGCGGTTCGCCGACGACGGTGACACTAATAAATGTGGTATGGTGGGACGACACAAGGTCGCCGCCGACGATGGCGATATCGAGATCGCGGGCGGCGCCGGCGAGGCCCCGGGCGAACCGTTCGGCCCAGCCGTCCGGCGCGCCCCGGCGCATGCCGAGGGAGACGACGGCCCAGCGCGGCCGGCTGCCGGAGGCGGCGAGATCGGAGACGGAGGCGGCGAGGGACTTCCACGCCACGTCTTCCGGCCGGTCGTCGGAAAGGAAGTGACTGCCTTCGGCGAAGGCGTCCGTACTGACGGAGAGGACCGACCCCCCGAGGGTGCGAACATGCGCGCAATCGTCAGGGCCGGAGCCGACGAGCACGGTCGGGTCGTCCGTGTGGAACAGGGACGGAAGCGAGGCAAGGAGTTCGTTTTCGCGCATTGGGGCTCCGCTGGCAACGTTGTCGTTTAAGAAAAATACCTATTCATAAAAAAACGTCGCGGGGCCGCACGTGAACGGCCCGTTGACGCGGTACTGCTGTCAAAAACATCTCGCCGGACTCGAGGCGGCGGTTACGCCGCGTCCGGGCGACCGGTCAATCGTCCACGCCCTTCATGCATTCGCATTCGTAGTGGCTGGCGTCGCAATATGGCTGATTTTTCGATTCGCCGCAGCGGCACAGGGTAACCCGGTTCCGCACCTCGTACCGATCGCCCTTCGCGCCTTCTATGGGGATGCCGCCCTTAACCCATAGCGGTCCCTTGCAGTTGGCGACGGGATCACTGGTGACGCTGACTTCCTTCGGGAGTTCCGGTTCAATGGGTTGACCGTCCTTTTCACTGACAACCAGCCGGCCGGACGGACACTTGGAACATTCATCGATGGCGCGGGCCCGCCATTCCGGATTGGCCGAACCCTGGGCGTAGCGCCAGGCGGTTTCCCCGACGTCGCAGAACCGGGCGCCGACGCAGAGGCTTTCGTCGTCATGGAGGTCGACGCCGCCGCCCGCGTATTTTTCGGCCCGGTCGGCATACCTGCCGTGCTCCGGTTTTTCCTCCCCGACGAAACCGGTGTCGCTGTGGGTTCCGTCGCAGTACGGTTTATTCCGCGAATGGCCGCACCGGCAAAGATAGGTGGCCGCTCCGGGCGCGGTGTATTCCTTGTCGATTTTCCAGGCGAGTGAATTTCCTTCGCTGTCTGTTTCAAATACCGCCTTGTTCACCTTGATGTCGCCGCATACTTCGTACGGTCCATCGGCGAGGATTTTAATTTTCGTCTCTCCAGTGGTATCCATGACTATCCCCGATCCAACATCGAGCCGTTCCAAGGCACCACGGCCGCAGCGAACTGGAACGCCTCTCCTGGCCCTCACCGGGACGTTGACGCTGTGGCGCTATTTGATTCTGTCACGTCATACGGTCCTGCCCGTCCCTATAGTAAACGTTACAGATGCCATACCGCGCGCGATCCCACGGATATCCTGTAGTGAATTCCCGGGACGCGCTTTTTCACCGGAGATATTTATCCTTCCCGACACGCGCGTCAGCGCCGCCAGGACGCCTCGCGACACCTATTTGTAGTCTATAACCACTGCCAAATCAAGGCGATTCTCCGCCCGCAGCCTGGCCGGGAGCCGGGAAAAAAATACTGGAAACGAAGGAGCGGGAAAACGCGTCGAGGCGCTTTCCCGCAGGCGAGGTTGCAGCGATTCGGGTCGTATCGCGGCCTTTCCGGGACCGCCCGACGCCAGGACGACGGCGCGGGGGCCCGAAGGCCGTGCCGGTTACACGGTCGGCGTATCCGGGTCGGACTTCGGCGCGGTCTGGAACCAGGCGTCGGCGGCGAGGCCGGACGTGCCGTCCTCCCGGGTGAACTGGCCGACCTGACCGATGAGGTTCCCCTTGCCGTCGTCTTCCCGGACGTCCTTGTAGCCGACGTTGATGGAGGTGATCCCGGCTTCTTTCAGGCTCATCGTCTCGCCTTCTTCGCAGATGCCGTCCTCGGTCTTCTCGACCCAGACGCGGAGCTTGTCGAAGATTTCGTCGTTCTCGTCGATGACGCCGTCCCCGTTGTCGTCGTAACTCTGGAGCATTTCGAAGCCGTTGGCGTGGCCGTCCTGGTTGCCGAAGAGTTGCCGGCCGTCGTGGACGAGGCCGTCGCCGTGGGAGTCGATGAAGAGGAGGGCGTCGTCACCCTTAATGAAGCCCATGTTGGCCCGGGTGCCGTCGCCGTTCATGTCGAACTCGACGCCGTCCTCGGCGCCTTTCAAGTCGATGCCGTCGCCGGCCAGGTCGAGGACGAGCGGATCGACGATGACATTGCCGACGCCGATGATGAAGCTGGCGTCGAGCTGCTTCCCGTCGATGGTGACGGTATTCCGGTTCGAACCGGAGTTGGCCGAGGCCAGTCCGGAGACGACGGAATTGATGCTCCACGAGGCGTCCAGGGAGGAGCTGGCGACAGCCAGTTGCCCGCCTCCGGACTTGACGCCGTTCACCAGCCGGGCGCTGGCGCCGGTGATAATGTTCCGACGGCTGTTGTAGTCGGCGGCGTTGGTGTCGAGTTTATCGAGGGCTTCGAGGGATTTCGTGCGGATTGTTTCAACGAGGGCGTCCGGGTCCTCCGAGAAGGCGGTGAAGTCGAGGCCGAACACGGCGAGGTCGCGGGCGATGGAGTCCATGCCCCACGTGGCGCTGTTGCCGAGATTCAATTGGTTGGCGATGTCTTTCGCCTGGGCGAGGTTGGCGGCGACCTGCGGATCGTTTTCAGGCACCTGGACCGATTCGAACGTGAGCGTCTCGCCGACGTTTTCGCTGTCGACTTCGTTGGCGTGGCGGATAACGACGCCGGCCTCGACATCGACGATGCCGCCGCTCCGGAGGTAGACCGGTTCCTGGCCGCTCGGCGTGTTGTAGGAATTCTGCACTTTTTGCACAGTATTCTGGAGGCTGAACCGGGCGTCCCGCCGGACAAACAGGTCCATGTTGAACGTGTTCAAGCCGCCCGAACCGCCGCTCGAGGAGGTCGAAAAGCTGAACGTCGCCGTCTTTTGCGTTCGGCTGGCGGCCGAGGTGAACAGTTGGGTAATGTCAAAAAGCTTGCCCGAATTCTGAATGTTATTCATTGACATGGCGCTCGCCTTCCCTTCAAAAGACGTGGCGTGACGAAAACCTGGCGATTTTCGCGTACTCCGTGATCTCTGGGAAAAGCCCGGTAAAACGGCGGGTTTTTGCCATTCACGTTTTTTTCAATGTCTGCCGCTCGTGTATTTCGTGACCGAGTGAAGTCATTTTATATTAGCGGACACTTTCACGTCGACTTGAGGATTATCGGAAATATTTCCAAAAATTTGTCGCCGGCGAAAACCGGTTACAACTGTAAGTCATTCAATCATCACCGGATGAGAAATAAATAGCTAAAGGTTGCGGTAGCCGGAACCGCAAAATATACTAAGGAGGAGAGAAGTACGATGCCCAAGGATGGAGCAAATCATGAGCCTTTCCGCCATACAGGACAACCTGGTCAAGACCTCGTTGGTGCAACACACCCAATCGCGCGGCGAAGACATCAAGGCCGGTAGCGAAAGCGCCGCCGTCGCCAAGCAGCACGAGGTCAACCGTCAGGAGGACCAGGTCGTTATCCACACGAGGGAGTCGGAAGGCCGGAACATCAGGGACGATGAGGAAAGGCCAAAGGATCAGCGGGAAAAAAAGCGGGATGACGAGGAAGAAAACGGCGAAGGCGATGCCGCGCCGGAAGGCGAAGAGGACGACGGCCCCCGCGCCCGCATGCGGCGAATCAATATCGTTATATAACGTCGTGTGGGAGTGAAGGGTGATTCGCCGATTACCGAACGGATAGCTTATTAAAAATCTGAAGGAGCTGTTACCGGATAAGCGCCGCGAATTCGGCTCCGACCACCCGGGCCAGTTCGACCGGATTGACCCGCAGTTGCAAACCGCGCTGTCCGGCGCTGACAAAAATATCGTCTAACAACAAAGCCGTCTCGTCCAGCCAGGTCGGGAACGGCTTTTTCATTGCCAACGGCGAACAGCCGCCACGGACATAGCCGGTGATTTTCTGGAGATCCCGGAGCGGCAAAAGTTCCGTCCGCTTGGCGCCGGCGACAGCCGCCGCCTTCTTGAAGTCGAGTAGTGTCCCGACCGGCACTACGCAGACGAAATAGCCATTGTCCCCCTGTAAAACCAACGTTTTGAAAACCCGCTCGCCGTCCGGCCCGAGCTGTTCGGCCAGGTGTTCGGCCGACAGGTCGGATTCGTCCACCGAATACGGCGTCAGTTCGTACTGGACGCCGGCGTTGTCAAGGAGCCGGGCGGCGTTGGTCTTGTGCGGTTTCATTTCTTCCCGCCTTTAATTCTCCCGGACGCCGGACCGGATGCCTCGGCGGTCGCGGAAGGCGCCGCGTACACGCCAAGCATTTTCGCCGCCGCCACCGCCGCGCCAAAGCCGTTGTCTATGTTGACAACCGTCACCCCGGGCGCGCAACTCGTCAGCATGCCGAGTAACGCGGTAATGCCCCCGAGCGCCGCGCCGTAGCCGACCGACGTCGGCACCGCCACCACCGGCGCCCTGACCAGTCCGGCGATGACACTGGGGAGCGCCCCTTCCATCCCGGCGACGGTGATGACGACCGCCGCCCCGGCCAGATCGTCCAGCCGCTCGAACAACCGGTGAATGCCGGCGATGCCGATGTCAATGTGCCGGCGGCAGGGAATGCCGAGGGAGAGGAGGGTGAGTTCCGCTTCTTCCACCACCGGCAGGTCGGACGTGCCGGCGGCGGCGAGGGCGACGTAGCGGGCGTCGTCCCTGACCTTCGGCACGGCGCCGACGAGGGCGGTTCCGTTGCGGCTGCCGTATAGCCCTTTCGGCCAGTTCTTCCGGAGGAGGTCGCAGGTGGTATTGTCGGCCCGGGTGACGAGGGCATTCCCCTGACGTTTGACAAGGGCTTTGGCGATGGCGAGCGTTTCCCTGGGCGTTTTCCTGAGGGCGAAGACGGCTTCAGGGGCGCCGCAGCGCGTTTCCCGGTCGGCGTCGAGGCGGGCGAACACGTCGCCATCATGGGCGACCGGGATGGTGGCGTCGTCGTGCCGGTGTTTGGCTTTTTTACTCATGCGTCAGGCCTTTCCGTACTTTCTTAGAGTCTGTAGCTAAATTCGCTTTGGGTCGGTTTTTCGTTCTGTTCGTGCTGGGCGAGTCCGGTTTTCGAAGCGAATATGATGAATATTCGTGAGAAAGACGGGCGAAGCACAGCGCGGACAGAGCGGAAAAGCGGCCCTAATGGAATTTAGCAACAGGCTCTTAGGCTTCACGTCACCGGATTGAGACTGCCCATCCGGTACCCGGCCAGATCGAGAGTGACCCGCCGGTACCCCAGTGCCGAGAGTTTTTTGACAACGTCGTTCCGGACCTCGTCCCGGAGAAGGATCGGTATGTCAGTCGCGTCCGTCTCGATGCAGGCGACGCCGCCAAGGTCGCGGACCCGCACCCGGCCGGGCACAGTCGCCGCCACCACCGCCTCCGCCCGTTCTACCCGGCGCAGGGCCTCGTCCGTCAGCCTGGTGCCGAAGGGAATCCGCGTCGCCAGACAGGCCGCCGCCGGAACATGGGCGGTCGGCAACCCGAGTTCGCCGGCCCAGCGCCGGATCATCGCCTTGGTCATGCCGGCTTCGCGGAACGGTCCCCGAAAGCCGAGTTCCCGCATGGCGCGGACACCCGGGCGGTAGTCGTCGGCGTCGTCGGCGTTGTCGCCGTCCACCACCTGGGCGTAGCCTTCACGGCGGGCCAGGTCGAGGAGCTGCGTCATTCCGGCCCGGCGGCAGTGGTAGCAGCGATCGGGATGGTTCCGTTGGACCTCCGGCACGGCCAGTTGGTCGACAACGATTTCGAAATGGCGGATGCCGAGATGTTTCGCCGTCGCCCTGGCCCGTTCCAGTTCCGCCGCCGGATACAGTTTTCCCGTCAAGGTCGCGGCGGCGCCGCCGACCCGCATGGCCCGCGCCGCCAGGAGGGCGCTGTCCACGCCGCCGGACAGGGCGACCATGGGCCGGTCCAGCGAGGCGAGGATGGCGTCGACGCGTTCGCGGATAGCCAGTTCTTCCGGGCCTAAAGTATCGTCTGTCATGGTGCGGTGATTCCTTTATATGGTATGAAACATTGATTTAATGTCAGGTCAATCGGCCGTCCGCCGGCGGAACGGCGAGGAGGAGTTCCCGGTAGAGGGCGGACGGAATTGTCTCCCTGTCCGCCGCTAGCGCCGCGTCGAGACTGTCCGCGTAGTGGCAAATCCTCCCCCTGTCCATCACGGCGAGGCTGTCCGCCACCGCCGCCACCACCCGCATGTCATGGGTGATAAAGAGGAACGCGGTTTTTCGGTCCTGCCGCACCTGGGCGAGGAGTTCGACAATCCGCGCCTGGTTCAGCATGTCGAGGGAACTGACCGCTTCGTCCAGGACCAGCAGTTCCGGCCCCGGCGCCAGGGCCCGGGCGATGCAGATGCGTTGCAACTCGCCGCCGCTGAACTGGTGCGGTAATTTCTCCATCGAGTTCGGGTCGAGCCCGACCTCGGCCATAAGGTCGCCGACCTTGGCCGTCAAGGCCGTCCCCCGGAGGCCAAAGAAACAGCGAAGCGGCTCCGCGATGATGTCCTTGGCCGAAAAACGGGGATTCACCGCTCCGAGGGAATTCTGGAACACCGCCTGCACCGCCCGCCGGTCGTCGCGGCCGGTCCGGGCGGCGACCGGTTGTCCCCGGAACAACACCTCCCCGGCATCCGGCGTTTCCAAACCGAGGACCAGCCGCGCCAGGGTGCTTTTCCCCGACCCGCTTGGCCCGGCCAGCGCCAGGCAGCGTCCGGCCTCCAAATGGAAGCTGACGCCGTTGACCGCCTCGACGCTGTCCCGCCGGCCGAACAAGCCGCCCCGGCGGTAATGCTTCCGGACGTTCCGGACCTCGAGGAGCGGCCCGGCCGTGGTGCGGTTCCCGCTCATGCCGTGCCTCCCGTGGCGGCCCGGAGCATGGCGCCGAACCGGGTCGAATAGAGGTTGTGATGGGCCTGGACCAGTTCCCGGGTGTAGGGGTGGACGGGTGCGGTCAAAATGTCCCGGACGGCGCCCGTCTCGACAATCTTCCCGTCCCGCATGATTGCCGCCGTCTCCGCCAGCGCCGCCGCCACCGCCAGGTCGTGGGTGATGAGGAGGAGGCCAAGGTGGCGGTCCCGGACCCGATCGCGGAGGAGGTCGAGGACGCGCCGCTGCGACACCAGGTCAAGGTCGGTGGTCGGTTCGTCCGCAATGAGGAACTCCGGGTTGTTCACCAAGGCCATCGCCACCATGACCCGTTGCAGCATGCCGCCACTGAGTTGGAACGGGTAGGCGGAGAGGACCGCGTCCGCATCGGCCAAACCGGCTTCCCGCATGGCGGCGACGGCGAGGCCGCGCCGGTCCCGGCGGGACAGGCGGCGGCCGGAGGCGACAATGGTGTCGGCGAAATGGCTTTCCACCGTGAACACCGGGTCGAAGGCGCTCATCGGGTTTTGCATGACAACGCCGAGGTCCCTGGCCCGCGTTGCCCTGAGGCAACGCCTGTCCATATCGCCGAGGCGACGGTCGCCGATGAAGACATCGCCGGACGTCTTCACCACGCCTTTTGGCAACAGGTCAAAAATCGCCCGGGTGGTCATGCTCTTTCCCGCCCCGCTTTCCCCGACGACGGCGACAGATCCGCCGGCCGGGACGACGAGGCTGACGTCGTCCACCAGGATGCGGGAGCGGTCCGCCAGAGCCACGGTCAAACCACGGATTTCCAGTCTGGTGCACGACATTACCGGCCCTCCGCCAGGGTCGGGTCGAGTCGGTCCCGGAGCCGGTCGCCGGGGATGTTAAAGGCGAGGACGGTCAGGAGGATCATCGCGCCCGGCATGATGACGAGACCCGGGTTGGTCCAGAAATGCGGCCGGGCGTCGTTAATCATGACGCCCCATTCCGGGGTCGGCGGCTGGATGCCGAGGCCGAGAAAGGACAGGCCGGAGACGTGGAGGAGCATGTGTCCGACATCGAGGGTGGCGAGGATGAGCATCTGGTTCAGGACCGGCGCCGCGATATGCCTCGTGAAGATACCTAAGCGGCTCCCTCCGGCCAGGCGGGCGGCGGCGATGTATTCGCGGCTCTTCACCGCCTGCACCATGCCCCGGGTGATGCGGGCATACCAGGCCCAGTGGGTAAGGACGATGGCGAGGATGACATTGGTCATGCCGCGCCCGAGCACGCCGGTCAGGAACATGGCGAGGATAAACGTCGGGAAGGTCATGAATGCTTCGCAGACGCGCATGATGACGCTGTCGACCCAGCCCCCGAGCCACCCCGAGAGCGACCCGATCACAAACCCCGTCCCGAGGATCAACAGGGCGATGACAAGGACCGATCCGAGTGACACCCTGGTCCCGGCCATGAGCCGCGACAACACGTCCCGCCCGAGGTGGTCGGTCCCGAGCCAGTGGTCCCCGGACAGCGGCGCCAGCCTGGCGTCGAGGTCGATGGCGTTCGGGTCATAGGGCGTGAGGACCGGCGCGAAAATGGCGAGGACGACGAGGAGCGCCAGGATGCCAAGGGCCAGCCACAACAAGGGGTCCCGGCGGCGGACAATGGGGAGGGGAATACTGGTCATGCCTTCCCTCCGTTGTCCAGCCTGATCCGGGGATCGATGGCGGCGCAGGCGATGTCGGTGAGAAGATTGGCGAAGACGAAGATAACCGTCATCATCAGAATAAAACACTGCATGACCGGGAAGTCCCGGTTATAGATGGCGGAGACGGCATAGCGTCCGACCCCGGGCCAGGAAAAGACGATTTCCGCCACGACCGCCCCGCCGAGGATCTCCCCGACATGCATGCCGATGGCGGTGACGACGGGGATAAGCGAATTCCGGAGGACATGCTTCCCGACAATCACCCCGGGCGTCACCCCCCGCATCCGGGCATAAAGAATGTGCCGGGACGACATCTCGGCCACCATCCCGCCCCTGAGCAACCGCATGTTGATGCACATGGACATGAGGGCGACGGAAAACGCCGGCATGATGACATGGGCCGGTCCGCCGCTCCCGACCGACGGCAGCCAGCCAAGCTTGACGGAGAAGAGGAGGATAAAGAGGAAGCCGAGCCAAAAACTCGGCGCCGACACCCCAATAGCCGCCAGGCGCCGGGTCAGGTGATCCGGCCACTTGCCGCGCCACACCGCCCCGGCGACGCCGAGCGGGAGGCTGAGGGCCAGGGTCAGGAGAAGGGACACCCCGGCCAGGTAGAGGGTGTTCGGGAGATAATGGAGAAGGTGATCCGTCACCGGCGCGCCGGTGACGTAGGAGCGGCCGAAGTCCAGGCGGACGGCGCGCCCGAGCCACTCCAGGTACTGGACAAGGACGGGCCGGTCGAGGCCGAGGGCGAGCCGGGCGTCGGCGAGGGCATCGTCCGTGGGCGGAATGCCGGACAGGCGGAGGTAACTCATGGCCGGATCATTTTCGCCGGTCCGGAGGAGGACAAACACCACCACGGACACGGCAAACAGGACCGGTATGAGGGCGAGGAGCCGTTTCAGAATAAACCGGATCATGGCCGCGACCCCGGTTTCCGGAAATCCTCGAACGGAATGAGTGTCCGCCCCGGCGCGAACCGGACGCCGGACAGGACGCCCTTCCGGTATGCGGAAAAGAGGCAGGTATAATGAATCGGCAGATACACCGCTTCCTCGTGAAGCGTCGTGAGGACGCGGGCGATACCGGCCGCCCGTTCCGCCTCGTCCGTGCTTTCGAGCGCCCGGGTGATGGCCTGGTCGAGACCGGCCTTGTCCGGGAGGCCCGACTGGGCCTGGAAGTCGGCATGGGCCGGCAGGCGCATGGAGCCGAGGATGGCGTGGGGTTCGAACGGCGGCCCCCAGGTCGGACTCATTATCATGCCGAAATCCCCGTCCCGCTGGCGGCGAAGAAACAGATCCTCCTCCACCCCCTGCAGGTCAATCCAGATCCCGACCCGGGCCGCCTGGCCCTGGATCGTTTCCGCGAGCGCCTTGTGGGCGGCGTCGTTCCCGATATAGACAAAGTCGATGGCGAGGGAAACGCCGTCCCGATCCCGGAACCCGCCGTTCCCGGCCCGGTGCCAGCCGGCCTCGTCCAGGAGGCGGTTGGCCGTGTCCGGGTCGTACTCGTAGGGAACGAGCCCGACATCGGCATACGGCTCATCGGGAGCGAAAAGGAAGTCGGCCCGGGGTTGGGTGCCAAGGAGGATGCCCCGGATGAGGGCGTCCTTGTCCACCATGTGCTGAAGGGCCTGTCGGACGCGCCGGTCGTCGGTGGGAGACTTCCCGGAGTTGATGGCGATGGCGACGGTCCCCATTGGGTCCGATATGGCTGTCTCGAAATTCGTGTTCTTCTCGAGTGCCCCGAAGACGTCGTAGGAAATCTGGCCGTGACCGAACACAAGGTCGATTTCCCCCGTCTCCAACGCCATGGCTCGGGACATCGGGTCCGGGATGATTTTCACCAGGACATCGGCGTCGGCCGGGACGCCGCTCCAATGGCTTGGATTCGGCGCGAACCGGTCGTGGACGCCAAGGCGGCTTTCCGCCAGGACGTAGCGGCCGGTACCGACCGGCGCGACAATGCCCTGGCCGGTAGTGCCGCTGGCGGGAATCGCCTTCGGACTGATGAACCGGAACGGCCGGGGCAGGGAGAGGTCGTTCAGAGTCGGATAGTACGGCGCGGAAAGGGTGAGTTCGAAGACGAGGTCGTCGACCGCCCGGTAGGAGGCGATCTTGTTCGCCAGTTCGAGCCAGGCATGGCGGGCGCGGTTGGCGAGGATGGCGTCGAAGTTCTTCACCACCGCCTCGGCGTTGAACGGTTCGCCGTCCGTGAAGCGGACGCCGTCACGAAGGTAAAACGTGTAGACAAGCCCGTCCTCGGACACGGTCCAGCGTTCGGCCAAACCCGGTTCGACAGTGCCGGCCGGACCGGCCATGACCAGCGGTTCGTAGACCAGTTCCTGGGCGTACAACTGATTCGGCGAATAGAGGTGGGGATTAAGGGGGCCGGCGTTGGCGAAGTGGGAATAGACAATCGGTTCGGCGGCGTCGAGGCGAAGGAGGACACCGAGGAGCGCCAAACATAGACAGACACCACGATACAAGGAAAGGCGGTTCGTCACGAGGTCATCCTCACCGGTCCGGAATGTGTTTCCGGAAAAAAAGGAATGCCGCTCAAGGGCGGCATTCATCATATTGTCAAAGCCATGCAACTATTGTCAATGCACGCCCGAATTCCTTCGTTTGTTCACACGGAGTAACGCGGAAAAACGCTTTTTATAACGTCGTCCGTGGATCCAGGGCATCACGGAGCGCTTCGCCGACAAGGTTGTAGGCGAGGACGCTTATAAAGAGGACAAGCCCCGGAAACACCGCCAGCCACCAGTTCGCCAGCGGCGACTCCCGCGTCTCGGAGAGGAGTTGTCCCCAGGTCGGCGTCGGCGGTGTCACTCCGAAGCCGATGAAGGATAACCCGGCTTCCGTCAGGATGGCGCCGGTGATGCCGAAGGAAATTGACACCAGGACGGGCGCCATAGCGTTCGGCAGGATGTGGCGGAAGATTGTCCGCGTGTCCGAGGCGCCGAGGGCAATGGAGGCGGAGACGTACTCCATCCGTTTTTGCCTGAGCATTTCCCCTCGGATCAGCCTGGCCACGCCGGTCCAACTGGTCAGTCCGATGACCAGCATGATGTTGACGATGGAGCGCCGCTCGAGTACGGCGATGACGGCGAGAATGAGGAAGAACGACGGAAAACACATCATTATTTCCATAAACCGGGAAATTATCATGTCGACCCGGCCGCCGTAATAGGCGGCGAGGGAGCCCATGACCAGCCCGATGACGGTGGCGAGGAAGACGGAGACAAAGCCGACCGACAACGACACCCGGGCGCCGTGAATCATCCGGACCAGAACGTCGCGGCTCGACTCGTCGGTGCCGAAGACGTGGACGCCGGCGAGGTGACGCGGTTTTTTCCATCGTCCGGCCGGCGCCGATTCGAGCGCACCGGGGACTGCCCGTTCGACAATGAGCCGGTTCATCCGCTCCCGGTCCGTCCGGGACAGTTCCTGCCCGGCCATCGCCGCCTGGACATAGGGCCCGAGGTTCATGTCCCGCCGGTACTGGTTGCCGATGGCGTCGGTGTAGAGGTTCCCGTCCTGGATAACCGTGTTCAAGCGTAGCCGGAGGGCGGTTGTGTCGTCACTGTCCGCGTCCGGCCCCGGGACCGTGGCGAGGGCGGCCTGGAGGCTTTCCGCCGCCGGACCGGCCGGTGCTAGCAATCGATCCCGGAGAAGGGTGGGTGAAGCGATAGTGCCGGCTTCCAGGAATGGCGACGGCGACACCCAGAACGGCGGCAACTGCGGCCCGAAGCCCTGTTCGTTCGGGCCGTAAGGGATGAGGGGAAAGATGCCATAGCCGTTCCCGGCTTCGGCCAGTTCCCGGTAGGGCGTGTAGTCGTGCCTGGCCGGCAGGCGGAAGGCCTGGGCCAGAAGCGCGGCCAGGACCATAAGGACAAGCCACTTCGGGCTGAGGGAAAACTGCCAGGCGCCGGCGAGACAGATATAGGTCAAGCCAAGAAGGACCAGAACCGACACCACGACCATAATGACGAAGGTCGACCGGAACTGCCGCATCGGGAGAAGAAGGCCGGGAAGTTCGGCCTCAACCACCGTCCGGTTCCACCTGGCCCGGTCAAGGGGGGTGATGAGGTTGTCCCGATCAATCCCCGGCGTGGCGAAGTCGGGAATGTCCGGCGTCGGCAGGAGCGGGCCTTCGATAAGGCTTTGGAGCGGCTCCGTCATGTGCCGCCGCCAGTCCTCACGGTCGGCGCCGGGGCCGAGATGCTGGACGCTGTCCCGGAGTGGGGCGGCGATGGCTGTGGTCGACGCGACCGCCACTTCCGGGTTCCGGATGTCGTCCATCTCCGGCACCGGGGCGGTAAAGGAATAGAGCCAGTCGTCGCCGCCGGCATCGACGACCATGCCGCCGATGGCAAGCCAGAGGGCGGCGGCGGCGAGGACGCCGAAGAGAAGGGCGACAAGGCGGGTACTTTGGTAACGAAGGGCCGGAAGGTATTTGTCCAGGAGCCGCCAGGCAACAATGGCCAGCGGCAGAAAAAGAAACAGGAAATTAATGCCGCGTTCGAGCGCCGGTTCCGTGGTGTCGGCCGGGGCGAAGAATTCGCGGACAAGCGGCCAGGTCAGGCTCCCTGTCTCCCGGTCGTACCAGAAATACTGCGACCTGTGGGCCAGACACGGCGCGAGGAAAGCGAGGAGGCTAAAGGCGATGACGAGCCACAGGCCGATGCGCCCGCCCCGGGTTTTCTGGAACCGGAGCCAGGTGCGCCTGAGCCCGGTCGGATTTTCCGGTACCGGGATGGGGTCTGTCTGGACGACGCTGTTCGGTTGATCCGCTGGAGCGGTTGCCGTTTCCTCTGCCATTCGCTTTGGTTCCATTTATTCGCGCCGCGACCGGTTGGGCCGGCGGTTTGCGTGGTGTTCTCACCCGTGTTTTACTTTTTGAACTTCAGTTACGGTGCACATGCTCCGGCCAGCCGTTCCGGCCGGCACTGCCGCCACCGGCAACCGGCACTACTGCCGGGGTTCCCTGCCGGTCGCCTGGTACAACTGCGTTTCCAACGCCCGGGAATAATCGGTCCAGGTCTTTTCCTCGTCCCGGATGTTGTCGATGAGGCGGTTCGCCGTCTCGACCTTGGCATCCAGGTTGTCGAGGTGATGGAGGGCGAACGCCTCCGGCACCTTCGGCAGGACCGGGGAGCCATACTCGTAGCGGCCGTGGTGCGACAGGATCAGGTGCTGGACAAGGAGGAGTTTTTCCCCGGGGAACAGGTCGAGTTCCCGCGCGTGCTCCCGCACCATTTCGGCGCCGATAAACAGGTGGCCGAGAAGCTTGCCCCGGTCAGTGTATTCGATGGAAAACTTGGCCGACAATTCCTCAATCTTCCCGATATCGTGGAGAAGGGAACCGATGACGAGGAGGTCCCGGTTGACGTGGGCGTTCCGGCCGAAGGCGTCCGCCATGGTGGCGACGTTCAACGTGTGCTCGAGAAGTCCGCCGAGGTAGGCATGGTGGACGTCGCGGGCGGCCGGGGCGCGGACAAACTTGTCGAGGATGTGCCTGGCGCCGAAAAAACTCTGGCCCAGACGGTGGTAGTCCGGGTCCTGGACCGAGTCAGCCAGGGCGAGGACGGCGTCTGTCATTTCGCCGATGTCCCGGCTGGTTTTCGGGAGAAAGGCGTCGAGATCGACTTCGCTGTCGTGGGCCGGGCGGAACCGGCCGACGCGAACCTGCGGTTTCCCCTTGTACGATTCGGCAATGCCCTGGACCTTGACGATACTGCCGGACGGGCAGAGCTGGTACAGGTCCCGGTTGGCGTCCCAGATATTGGCCGGGAGGGCGCCGGAGGCGTCCGCCAGGGTCATGCGGATATAGTTCTTCCCGTTGACGGCGGTTTGAAAAGACGATTCCTTGACGACGTAAAACCCTTCGAACTGGCTTCCGTCGGCGAGGGACACGAGGGGTGGCGACGTTATGGTCATTAGACCTCCATCTAAACACAAAAGAACCCGCCGGCAACTGTCCGGCGACGGCCTCCAATGATACCCGGGCCGGAGCTACCCGGCAAGGGCGGATCAAAAAAAAAGAAAAATTGTTAAAATTAACGTGACTTCGGCAATGATTTGTGTATAAAGTTAACATAAACGGGTGTGGGGGCACCTGTTCTTCAGCGTTTTCGTAAACGGTGGCGGTTCTATGCGCGCTCGAATATCCTTCGTGGCCCGGTTACTCCGGTCCCGGACGGCGGGCGGCGACAGGCGCCAGACCGTGGCGGAAGCGCGACAGCATGAAGGAAGTAACATGTCCGACAAGTCCGACCTCACCGAATCGACTCCCGATCGCGTTGAAAAACTCCCCGCCGCCAAACCGCCGCACATTTCGAGCGGCCAGGAAGCCGAAAAGACCAACAACTACAAGGTAGAGCGCGACCCGTCCGCGAAGATTTCGCCGGCCCGGAAGGAAAGCTATCTCGCCGAAGACGTCGCCAACCTCCTCATCCAACAGATTGGCCTCGAACTGAACAACCAGTATCTCTACCACAATTTCGGCGTCTGGTACGACATTAACAGCCTCTTCGGCCAGGCCGCCTACATGTACCACCGGGCCGGTGAAGAACGGGACCACGCCCAGTGGATAATCGACTACCTGACCCAGGCCGACTACCTGTTCTCCATCCCGGGAACGGACGCGCACTACATAGACATTTATAAAGGCAAGGAATCCCTCTGCATCAAGGACCCGCACGACGAGGTCCTTGTCCGGGAAATCGAAACGACCCGGTCCATCAACAACATCCGCGCCGTCGCCGGCGAGACCCACGACTACATCACCCAGCACTTCCTCCGCCGCCTCATCCTCGAGCAGGCCGAGGAAGAGGAACTGTCCCACACCGCCCTGGACATCTTCGACCACACGAACGACCCGCTCATCGTGGACAAGTATTTCAAGGACGTGGTCATGCAACAGCTCGAAGCGGAGAAAAAATAACACTTGTGCAGAAACGCTCCCGCGCCGGTCCGCCCGGTTCCGGTCTTCCGCTCGCAGGCGCGATTCGTAGCCACGCGTAGTAACGACGCGATATTCACACTACCTCCATCCTCGTCATCTTTCTCATCACCCATGGGGCCTCCGGGCCCCGTTTTTATTTCATCAGAGGGACGACGACATCCTCGCCGGGCGGTTGCGCACCGTCGCCTCCCGCCTTCCACCGCCACCCCGGGAAAACCCCGCCGCAGTCGGGTCTTCCCGCGACGGAATCGGCCCGGGATTGCACAGTCTTATCGGGGGGCGGGGGCGGCGACGAATTCCGGCCGGAAAAAAATAATCCGGAATCACCAGGAATTCGTCTTGACCGCCGGTTTGTTTTACGTATAAAACACTAAGTTTTATTTCTAAAACAGACCGTGGAACCGCGAAGGGAGCCGGGAACTAAGATGACCACGTCACTCAACGCCGCCGGCCGGCGCATGGCTCTCCAGGACCGGCTCGCCGGTCTGCCGGTCCAGGACTTTCTCGACAACTTCGTCATCTACCACGCCGCGCCGACCATTCGCGGCCTGAAGCCGTCGACCCTGGCCTGCCCGAACCGGACCGATCCCGGCCTCGCCGAGGCCTTCCCGGTAACGGCCCGGCGCCTGTCCCGCCACTTCGGCCTCAGTCTTCTCCCTCTCCGGAACCGGTCCGGAGGTCTCATGGTGTTCGCCTACAACCGGGGGCTCCTCTCCCGCGTCCTCGCCGAACCGGCTTCCCGTACTCTCCTCCGGGGCGCCGGTTTCAGCGACCCCGGCCGGCTCGACTCGGTCCTGGCCGAACTGCGCGGCCGGTTCGACGGCGAAGCGTTTCCCCATGAAATCGGCGTCCTTCTCGGCTATCCGGCCGACGATGTCGCACGCTTTATCCATGACGGCGGCAAAGGCGCCACCATCACTGGCGACTGGCGCGCCTACGGAGACGAAGTCACCGCCCGCCGCGCCTTCGAGCGGAACCGCGCCGCCCGCGCCCTCGCCGCCAACCTCATCCTGTCCGGATCGTCACTCCCGGAAATGGCGGCGCGGCTGATTCACCGGCAGGAATGACGCCGGACGGCGCGAGACACTGTAATCCTTCACCCCATTAGATAAAAAGGAGATTCACCCATGTCCAAACTGCTTGTCACCTACTGGTCCGGCACCGGCAACACCGAGAAGATGGCCGAACTCATCACCGAGGGCGCCAAGGCCAAGGGCGCCGACGTCGACTGCAAGACCATCTCGAACGTCACTGTCGAGGACGCCCTCGGCTACGACGTCGTCGCCATCGGCTCGCCGTCGATGGGCGCGGAAGTGCTGGAAGAAAACGAAATCGAACCGTTTGTCGAAGAATACGAGAAGCAGGCCAAAGGGAAAAAGCTCGGCATTTTCGGCTCCTACGGCTGGGGCGC
>JAJBTL010000441.1:19047-20872 GCA_020860865.1 Planctomycetota bacterium
GCGAATGGATGCGGAACTGGGCCGAACGGATGCAGGCGTCCGGCGCCCGCCTCCTGGACGAAGGCCTGATGGTGCACGAGACGCCGGAAGGCGACGATATTGAAAAGTGCCGCGACTTTGGGGCGCGTCTCGCCGCGATGTAACACTTGGGTCGAGTTCCTCTATGCTGTAAAAAGTGCGGTGCGCTTGATGCCCGCAATGCCACATTGATGTGGACGGTGAAATGTGGATGTGCCACTCGGGGAAGTGTTCGAGCCGGTCCGGAACTTTGGAATTGCTCGAAAAAGTTATCACTGCGGCGGGACGACCCGGGGGACGGGCTGTCCCGCCGCGTCTATGAAATTGCGCTCTCGGAGCATGTTATTAAAATGCGTCTCGCCGCGCCATACTTCGTCAAAATCGGCTCTCGGCATGTTTTTTGACCATCACCGCCGGTCAAAAAACAAGCCTGCCGCCTCTTTTTACTCGTCTGACACGACGATACACAATTTCATAACACGCTCTCACTGCATGTTCATCGGGTCCCGGTCCACCACCGTCCGGACGCCGCGCGTCACGCCCGGTTGCACCAGGGCCGCGTCGAGCCAGTCGCCGAGCGTCCGGCTGTCCGGCGCGAACAGCACCATGTGCCAGCGGAAAACGCCGTGCAGCCGCTCCGTTTCGCACGGCGCCGGGCCGAGAACGCGGCAGGTGTCCGGGAGCATCGCCTTCACCCCGTCGGCCGTCTTCACCGCCGCCTTCGCCAACGCCGCATCGTCCTCGCCTGAAAACACCACTCGCGCCAACCGGCCATATGGCGGATAGCCGCGCCGGCCCCGGTCCGCCATTTCCTGGCCGACGAATTCATCGTAATCCTGCGCCACCGCGCACGCCACCGCCGGGTGTTCCGGCTGGAACGCCTGCACCACGGCCAACCCTTCCTTCCCGGCCCGCCCGGCCCGGCCGATGACCTGCGTCACCAACTGGAACGTCCGTTCCGACGCGCGGAAGTCGGACATGCCGAGGGCGGCGTCGGCCATGAGGACGCCGACCAGGGTGACGTTCGGGAAATCAAGCCCCTTCGCCACCATCTGGGTGCCGAGGAGGATGTCGTATTCCCCTCGGGAAAAGGCGGCGAGGGAGTTCCGGTGCGCGTCCCGGGCCGACATGCTGTCCGAATCCATCCGGAGCAGGCGGGCTTCCGGGAACAACTCGCCAAGGATGTCCTCGAGCCGTTCGGTGCCGGTGCCGAGAAAGCGGAGGATGTTCGCGCCGCAGGTCGGGCACTCCCGTGGAACGCCCTGATCGTACCCGCAGCAGCCGCAGCGGAGCATGGCCTTGGCCCGGTGGTGGGTCATGGCGACGTCGCAGTTCGGGCATTCAATCGCTTCGCCGCAGACGCCGCAGCGGACCGAGGTGTGGAAGCCGCGCCGGTTGAGGAAAAGAATCGCCTGCTCCCGCCGCGTCAGGCATTCCCGGAGAACGTGTTTGAGGCGGCGGGAAAACAGCGTCGGCTTTTTCACGTCGGCCCATTCCTCCCGGAGATCGACGACTTCCACTCGGGGCGGCTTGGCGCCGCCGGCCCGATTCGGCAGGGAGATAAGGGTGTGCTTGCCGGTGCGGGCGTTGTGGTAACTTTCGAGACTGGGCGTCGCCGAGCCGAGGACGACGGCCGCGCCGGCCCGGTGGGCCCGCATGATGGCGACGTCCCGGGCGTTGTAGCGGGGGTCGTTGTCCTGCTTGTAGGTGCGTTCGTGTTCTTCGTCGACGACGACAAGGCCGAGGTCCTGGACCGGCGCGAACACGGCGGAGCGGGCGCCGACCACCAGTTTGACTTCCCCGGAAC